>JBIIYK010000006.1:0-23664 GCA_044346845.1 Minisyncoccia bacterium
GCCACCTCGTCTGGATTTTCTTGTAAAGATTTTACCAAGGCCTGACGAAAAGCCACTCTTATTTCTGTATTAATATGCACAATAGACATTCCGGCTTTTATAGCAAGTTTAATATCTTCAGCTGAAGTACCGGAAGCTCCATGTAGGACCATAGGGATTCCCACTACTTCTTTTATTTCTTTAATCCTTTGAATATTCAAAGCCGGGTCCTTACCACCCTTTAACATACCGTGAATATTTCCGATAGCTGGAGCTAGCATATCCACACCAGTCTCCAAGACAAATCTTTTAGCCTCCTCTGGTTTAGTCAAAAATTCTTCAGTGATTTTTACACCTTCAGGAATAACATCTAAAACCTTTGAAGAACTACCTATGAAACCAAGTTCAGCTTCCACAAGAATGTCTGGATTTACGCTCTTAGCATACTCTACGCATTGCTTAGTGATCTTAATATTTTCCTCAAAAGACAAACCTGTGGCATCAAAGATCACGGCATCATATCCAGCATCCACAGCCTCCTTCACCTTATCGAAAGAATAAGTATGATCAGCATTTAGAAATATTGGATAGTTAAATTCTTCACGTAAACCCCTTATTAAAGCCACTGCTTGTTTAGTACCAATAAAATTACGCTCTCCTTCAGCTGTTCCGATAATGACTGGTAAATCCAGTTTTTTGGCTGCTTCAAAAATACCTTTTAACGTTTCTAGATTAGAAATATTAAAATGCCCTATCGCGATCCCCTTCTTCTCGGCTTCTAAAATGTATTCTTTTAATTTTTTCATGGTTTTATTTTAACATTTATTCGCCAGAATTTCCTAAATTATGAATTGCTTCAGCAATGTCACCGCTCTCAAAGATAGCAGAGCCAGAAATTAATCTGGTGGCGCCAGCGCTGATAATATCAGAAGCATTATCAAAATTTACTCCACCATCTACGCTAATTGGAATGTCTGGATATAAACCACGTAAATCACTAATCTTTTCCAGCACCCGATCATCAAATTCCTGGCCTTGAAAGCCAACATTATCAATACCCATAAATTGAATAAAATCAACAATACAATCCCCGTCCTCATCAATCAAATCCAGAATTTCAAATAATTCTTCATTGGGAGTTCTAATATCAAGCGCCACTCCTATCTCTAAACCAAAAGTCTCTTCTTTGGCTGTGCCGTATTCAGCTCGTAATTTTTCAATTGTTTCTAAAATATTAGGAGCAGATTCAATATGTAAAACCAACCTCTTGGCTCCAACCATCACCCAGTCAAAAACCACTTCTTCTGGATTACGAATCATCAAGTCTATTTCAAAATCTAAAGAATCCCAAAATGGGAAACCTTCATCTTCAGCTTTGATTCGAGCAAATTCATCCATACCACCTTTCACGTAGGGCCAAGTTTTGCTTGGAACAAACTTACCATCACAAATATCTATTTGAACCAAAGGAGCCAGACCGCTAACGCTAGTCATCTTATCACGCAAATCATCTAAATCCTTTGGTAATATCGCTGGAATTATTTCTACCATGGTGTAATTATATCATAAGCGAGCAAAATAGTAATGTTTTTTCGTGCCTTACGGACCGAAGTTTCTAGCAAGAAACTGAGGGAGTAGAGAAGAAATTTTTTGACGAAAAAATTTCTATCGTGCAAAGAAAAAGCACTACTATTTAGCAAGCGATTAGAAATTTTTCTTTAAACGTACCTCTCGTAAAATCTTCTCCATCTTTTTGATTCTTCTCACATGTTTATATTCTCCAGAAAAAGGAGTGGTAAGCCAAGTTCGAACAGCATCCCGAGCTTCACCGTTACTTAAAAACCTAGCTCCCAAAGAAAGAACGTTGGAATCATTGTGCTCTCGAGATAATTTTATAATGCTAGAATTCTGAAAGATTTTATCACCATAAAAAACTACCGCTCGCACATTTGGAAACTGATTAGCCACCATGGCTTCCCCCTGACCAGAGCCTCCAATGACAATGCCTTTCACACTGTTCGGCCTATCAGACACCGCCTGACCCACTGGTGCCACAAAATCCGGGTAATCATCAAACTCGTCATAAAAATGAGCTCCATGGTCCACCACTTCATAGTTAAGTTTTTTCAGGTAATTTACCAATGCTTCCTTTAACTCAAAACCGGCGTGGTCTGCTCCAATATGCACGGTTCCCACCAAGACCTTCTTGGGTTTTACCTCATTTACCTTCACTTTTATTTTTTCTTTTGAGACAAGCATTTTATTTTTTAATTTTCTTCAGAAACTATTCAAATTTTTTGGTAGGAATAAAATATTGAAATTTTTCATCGCGTAGGACCAACCCGTACTCGGGAAGGGTGAAGCGTGAATAATTTTAATATTTCATTCTCTACTAATTATACCCTACTTTACCAATAACTTCAAAAATACTTCTTTAAGCACCTGCGGATTGGCTGAGCCTTTGGTCGCTTTCATTCCCTGACCAACGAGTGACATTAGGGCCACTTCTTTACCAGCTAAATAATCAGCCACCACTTTGGGATTTTCTGTAATTATTTGTTCCGCAATCTTCTGTATTTCTCCCAAATCACTTTTTTGTAACAAACCTTCTTTATTAGCTATCTCTTCTGGTTTTCCACCATTTTCAAACATAATCTTTAAAATATCTTTAGCTCCACGGGAAGATATCTTTGCTAGAGCTATCATTTTTATAAGCTCAGCAAAATTCTTGTCAGTAAAATCACCAGAAGCCGGGACACTAGCAGTAGTATTTTTCATAAGCCCTAATAAATCAGAGATAATATAATTTGAAGCCAACTTGATCAAATTTTTATCACCGCCAAAATCGCTACAGACTTTTTCAAAAAAAGTACTGATGAATCCTGGACGAGTAAAAATCTCTACATCTACCACTTTAATACCATAATCTTTTTCGTATCTCTCTCTTTTCTGCCACGGAAGTTCCGGTAATTCTTTTTGTAAACTTTCAACAGAAAACTCTGAAACTTCAGATATCTTAAATTTCGGTAAATCTGGATCTGGAAAATATCTATAATCATGTGAATTCTCTTTTAGTCTCTGAGAAAAAGTAGTCTGTCTATCTTCATTCCAACCCCTGGTCTCCTGAACTATCTTTCCGCCAGACTCAAGAACCTCAATATGTCTGTCTATTTCATAAGCCACAGCTTTTTCCACTGCCTTAAAAGAATTAATATTTTTTACCTCTACCTTTGTTCCAAGTTTATCCGTGGTACTAACAGAGATATTAGCCTCAATCCTCATCTCCCCTTTTTCCATATTAGCATCACCAACATCTAAATATTGTAAAAGCAACTGGAGTTCCCGGGCAAAATCCGCCGTCTCTTTCCCGCTATGTAACTCTGGTTCTGTTACCAACTCCATAAGGGGAACACCGGCACGATTAAAATTAACTAATGAAAAATCCCCGTTTTCATGTGAGGAACTGGCGGTGTCTTCTTCTAAATGAATTCTGGTGATGTTTATACCATTTAATTTACCTCCGGTAACAAGTGGATATTTGTACTGGCTAATCTGATATCCCTTAGGAATATCAGGATAAAAATAATTCTTTCTGTCCCACTCCGTAAAATCAGCCAACTTAGAGCCAATAGCTACCCCCACCTTAAGAACATTTTTAACCGCCTGCTTGTTTATGACCGGCAATGTTCCAGGCTGACCCGTACAGACTGGGCAAATATTAACATTGGGCCTATCTTCATCTGGATTATTTTGGCAACCACAAAACATTTTTGATTTGGTCTTCATCTCAGCATGAATTTCAAGACCAATGGTTGCTTTATATTTATTTGCATTCAAATTATCACTCATGAAATAAATCCTATCATAAAAGAGGTTAAAAAAATAGCCGCTAGGTGTTGCTCCTAGCGGTCTATCTCTAGAAAAAAACTAGGGAATTAGTAGATGAAAATCATCACTTAATGATATATCCATCAGGACCAGACGCACCAATGTGTCTTGCGGTTCTACTTTTGGCGCCTTCTGTTCTTGGCCTTCTTTTAGCCCAGAAACTGGCGGAAAACGAACTTCCCCTCCATCAATAGTAACAACATTTGTGACTAGCATACTCCCTCCCTCATTATAAAAACAACCCTATCTTCTTAAAGGTTAACACAGTTATAAAAAACCACAAGTATTTTAATTTTTAACTACCAATTCAGCTTCAACTTCTCTTAAGATTTTAATCAAATTATCTTTCAAGGCTTTAATTGATTCATCATCTAAAATAGTCACCGTCAAAATATCAGGGTTTAATTTAGAAATCTTTTTAAGTACAGAATTTAAAGTCTTCTGGGGAACCATATCAGTCTTAGTTAAAATAATAATTTCCTTTTTGAGAGCTAATTCTGGGCTATAGTCCTTCAATTCCTTTCTGATAGTTTTATAATCTTTAACAATATTTTCGCTCTCAAGTGAAACGCAATGAAAAAGAATCTTAGTCCTTTTAATGTGTCTTAAAAATTTATGCCCTAGACCTTTTCCTTCAGAAGCCCCTTCAATCAATCCGGGTAAATCAGCTAAAATATAACCATACATATTACCGAGCGCTGGCTCTAGAGTAGTAAATTGATAAGCTCCCACTTTAGATTTGGCGTTTGTCAATTCATTTATCAAACTAGATTTACCAGCATTAGGCAAACCAATGAGTCCGGCATCAGCCACCAATTCTACCTCAATATAAAAATCAAATTCCTCTCCCGGTTTTCCTGGACTACACTTTTCCGGTCTTTGATTAGTAGATGATTTAAAAGTTTCATTACCTTGTCCACCCCGCCCACCCACAGCCAATAATTTTGACTCCCCCTCTATATTCAAAAAAACCTTTCCACCCGTTTGAAGGTTGGTCACGATTGAACCAACTGGTAAATCAATATACAAATCCTCACCGTCTGCTCCATGACAGCTTTTGTTTCCACCATCCACACCCTTAGGAGCGCTTATCTCTTTTATGTTTTGATAATTTTTTAGTACGCCAATATCCCTAATTGCTCTAGCGTAAACATCAGCCCCTCTACCGCCGTTACCGCCAGCAGGGCCCATAAATTCCTTACCTTTTTCATGAAGCCAGCGCACCACGCCATCACCACCGTTACCAGCTTTAATATGTAATTTTAGTTCATCAATAAATGCCATAAGTTTTATATTAGAGGTTTACAGACTCAATTGCAAGCTTGGCGAGCTTTATAGCTCCTTCCTTTGACCCAGCAATAGCCAACCATAGATTGTGGTGACAGTATAAAGCATCTTTTACGCCAGTGATTAAAGCCAGCTCGGCGTCTCTTTTTCCACCCCAATTTTTAGGAAAGAATAATCTGCTCTTAAAACTAGCTAGATCATCCCTGACTGTTGTCACCCCCCACTGACCGCTATCTTCCCGAAAAGACACAACAAACAATGGTTCAGGATATTTATTAACTACTTCCTCCCAAGGGTATCTACCGTTAAGAATAATGATTCTTTTATCAACTGATTCTCTATAAAATCTTTCTACTTCCTTTTCTCCCTGAACTCTGTCAGTCCAAACCTTTATTTCACGCAAGAGGATCTCTTTAGCCATCTTCACCGCTAAGTCAAAATGTTCATCTCGTAAACTTTCCGCCTCTAACCAAGTCAGATTAAATATCTCTAAACCATCTTCAATTAAATAAGGAGTGACATCTTTAATTGTCTTGCTAAATATATCCACCGAGTTATCGATTAAATCATTAGCTTTAACCAATCTCTTTTCAATTCTATCGGCCACTTCTTTAGAGCCACAAATCTTTTCTCCGAACTGTAGCCAGAGTAAACCAAACGCCGCATAATCAGAACCATCAGGCCTCTTGGCAGCCCCACCCTCCTGATGATGATCAAATTTATTTTTAACAGGATTATATTCCAAACCAACATCTATGACGTAATCAGCTTTGGCATACTCCTTCTCATCTCTGGTTCTGATCACCTTGATAGCTCCATTATGTAAAATAGACAAAACCGCTACTGAAAAAATATCATCAGAATGAAAACGTCTATTATGGACAGCAATGACTTTTTTATTTTTTAGCCAATTCATCTTTTAACGCCGTAATTTCATTCATTATCAAATTCATTGTATTTTCTAGTTTGTGTATTTGAATTTCTTCTTCCCTTACTTCATCTTCTGTTTTGTCAGTTATTTTTTTTTCTTTTTTAAGTCCAGAAATCACAATTCTCTCCCCGATAAAACTAGACACAAATAGACCAGTCATGAGAAGAATAATAGAAGTCCAGATAATAGTTATTGGCTCATAAAAAAACCAACCAAGAAAACCACCCTTTTCCATCAGCATGTCTGCCGAGTGCCAAATACCACGCCAGAAAAGCACTACCATTGTTCCACCAATGAAAGCATATATTATGGACCGATGACTTAACCTAGCCCGAACCTTGTCTTCTAATTTATCAAAAAAACGAGTAATTGAAATAAGCATGATTATTATAATTAAATTTTAATATACAGCTACAATAGCATAAAAATCACAAAACAAAAAGAGACTTTCCAGACATAAAATCAGGCTTAACTAAACCTAATTCCTCCAAGATGGTTGGTGTGATATCCGCTAAAGTACCATTTTTAACTTTTCTGGATACATCAGTACAAATAAATGGCACTGGATTTATAGTATGTGCTGTGTGTTTATTCCCAGTCTCCGCCTCCACATTTACTTCAGCATTACCATGGTCAGCGGTAATAAAGACTACCCCTCCCTTATTTAAAACCGCCTCAACTACCCTTTTTAATTCTAAATCTACTTTCTCTACTCCTTTAATTATAGCTTCCTTATTAGCAGTGTGACCAACCATATCCGCATTGGCAAAATTCACAAAAATAAAATCAGTTCCTTTATTTATTTCTTCAATAGCTTTATCGGCAATTTCTTCAGCTTTCATTTCTGGGGCCAAATCATGAGTAGGAACATCCTTACGACTTGGCACCAAAATATGTTCCTCGCCTTGATGTGGTTTTTCCTGTCCACCATTTAAAAAATAGGTAGCGTGAGCAAATTTTTCTGTCTCCGCCACGTGAGCCTGAGTCAAACCAGCTTTAGAAATTTCTGCTGCCAAAGTGGTTTCAATTGAAACTGGAGCAAAAGCCACTAAACAATCAAGAGTTTTATCATATTGGGTCATGGTACCAAATAAAATATCTTTTCCTTCGGAATACTCTGCAATTTTTTGTGACAACATGCGCGCCCTATCTGCCCGAAAATTAAAGAAAAAAACCGCATCACCTTCTTTAATTATTTCCGTCTTACCTTGTTCGTTGAGAAAAACTACTGGCTCAAAATGTTCATCCGTTTTTTCTTTAGAATACAAATGCTTAGCCACATCAGAAGCCTTTTGGTAACCGACATTCATCCCCCTGCCTTCAAAAAGTGCTTCTTCCGCCTTTTTTAGTCTATCCCAATTACTATCACGATCCATAGCAAAATATCGCCCTGACATACTAGCAATAAAACCAATACCCATGTCGGCAATTTTATTTTCCAATTCTAACAAATAATCTGCGGCGCTTTGTGGCGGTGTATCCCGACCGTCAGTAAAGGCATGTATTGCTACATCCCTCAAACCAAAATCTTTTGCCGCTTGGAGTAAATAAAATAAATGTTCACTGTGTGAATGCACTCCACCCGGACCAATTAACCCCAACAAATGCAAAGTAGAATTATTTTCTTTGGCGTGTGCAAAAAGTTTTACCAAAGATTCATTTGTTTTAAATTCCCCATTTTTAGCACTTTCAGTGATTCTCATCAAATCAGTAAAGATAACCTTTCCAGCTCCAATAGTAGTATGGCCCACCTCACTATTCCCCATTTGCCCTTCTGGCAGGCCCACAGCTAGCCCACTGGCTTCCAATAACGAGTGTGGACATCTGCTCCATAAACTATCAAAAAACGGTGTTTTAGCCTCAGCTATAGCGTTGTCCTTTTTCTCCTCTCGATATCCCCAACCATCAAGGACAATTAAGGCAACCTGTTTTTTAATGTTATTACTACCCATATATATTCTAACTAGAAATAACTAATTACTATTTAACCTTGAAAGCATTTTTACCTGCAAAAGTTGCCTTCTTACCTAGTTCCTCCTCAATTCTTAATAATTGATTGTACTTACAAATTCTTTCACTACGGCAAAGAGAGCCGGTTTTAATTTGGCCAGTACCAAGACCCACAACCAAATCCGCAATGGTTGTGTCTTCTGTTTCTCCTGAACGATGTGAGACCACAGAAGTATAGCCCGCTTTCTTGGCCATGTTTATGGCTTCAAAAGTTTCAGTTACTGTTCCTATCTGATTCAATTTAATTAAAACAGAGTTACAAGCTTTCTTCTCAATTCCCTCTTGAATTTTCTTGATATTTGTTACAAATAAATCATCGCCAACTATCTGAATCTTTTTACCAAGTTTTTTGGTCATTAATTGATAGCCGGTCCAATCATCTTCAGCCAAACCATCTTCAATAGAAATGATAGGATACTTGGTTACTAGCATCTCATAAAAAGTCACCATCTCCTCACTAGTGAGTTCCTTCTTTTCACTGGCTAAAATATATTTATTCTTTACTTTATCAAAGAGCTCACTCGCTGCTCCGTCTATAGCAATGGAAATATCTTTACCAGCTTTATAACCAGCTAGTTCAATAGCCTCTATTATTACCTGGATAGCCGCCTCATTGTTTGGCAGAGCTGGTGCATAACCACCCTCATCACCTACAGAGACATTTAAGCCCTTGCCCTTCAAGATTTTCTTCAAAGCATGAAATGTCTCGGCTCCCATTCTCAAAGCCTCGGCAAAAGTTTTGGCTCCCACTGGCATAATCATAAACTCCTGCAAATCAGTAGAATTTTCTGCGTGCTTACCACCATTAATAATATTCATCATTGGTACTGGCAAACACATTTCATTTCCAGTTTTGCCGATTTTCTTAAAATATTTATACAAAGATACTTTTTCACTTTTAGCTGAGGCATGAGCAAAAGCTAATGAGACACCCAAAATAGCATTCGCTCCCAAACGTCCCTTGTTCTCTGTTCCATCAAGTTCAATCATTCTTTTATCTAAAGTTTTTTGTTCCCATTCCTTACCCACAACAACTTTTTTTATTTCTGTATTTACATTACTTACAGCCTGAAGAACGCCCTTACCACCATACCTCTTCTTATCACCGTCACGAAGTTCAACCGACTCATAACTACCAGTAGAAGCGCCGGAGGGCACAGCTGCTCGGCCAAATGAACCGTCAGCCAATAAAACATCCACCTCAACGGTAGGATTACCGCGTGAATCAACTATCTCTCGCGCCAAAACTTTTGTGATTTTTTTCATTTGATTTAAGAATAAGTAAATACTTACTGATTCTATATTGTTTAATTAATAAATTTCAAGACAATATTTTAGCATACAAAAAGTCTTTTCTTAAAGACAAAATATAACACATTAAACAATAGCCATTTTGTCAAAGATGTAATCTAAAAACCGTGTCCCCCAGCATGGCGGACACGGTTTTCCCTTTCTATTTAGAATCGAAATGCTTTCTTGGTACTACCTTAAAGGCGGGGTCAAGCCATAGAGTATTCAGCTCATTTGCAATCTGAGCACCAGTCATATTCCTAAATAGGCAGTGCCAGAAATAATGTCTCTGACAATCTACTCTGGCGCAATTGCCTTTAGGGTGTTTTCTGGTTCCACCTTGAGAACGCGGGCGCCGATGATGTGTATTACTACTCACTTTCAATTCTCCCTATTGTTAACAACAAAATCAAGGAGCGGTGATCTAGGTTAATAATACTCCATCTAAAATCTATAAGCAAAAAGTTATCCCCTTGTTCCCCATGACAATGTTTTGGGTGTTATCACAACAGGGAAAATTCCAAATACTTCACTGATTAAAATTTTTTTGAACGAATTCCTTGAGTTTAATGATATCCGCCTTTCCGTCTGTCGAACCAAGGGAAATAAAGAGAATTGATCTTTTATTGCCTCCAAAATTTAAATCAAATATTGAAATAATAGTCTCGCCAGCCCCTGTGGTCTTACCAACTTTTCCACCAATAAAATCACTCTGATCAGTAAATTCATTAAAATTATTAATATTGGGAAAAATAAAATCTTTATTTATACCCGTGTTTAATTGCCCTGAAGATATTTTCAAAATAAAACTTCTATTATTAAAAATATACTTCCCTAACATAAACAAGTCCTCAACAGTGGATATATTACCATTACCACCTCCAGCTGGATCAACAAAAGTGGTATTTTTTAAACCGATTGCTAAGGCTTTCTTATTCATTAGATCTATAAAATAATTCCGCCCAATATTATTAGCCAAAACCTCAGCTGATTCATTTGATGATTCTTCCAAGAGAAGATGCAATAATTCAAAGGACTCGATAGACAGACCTTTTGTCAGACGGGGTTTAGAGGTATATACCAAAGAGCTACTTCCTACAACAAGGCTTTTACCAAGATTAATATATTCTGAAGCAACTAGGGCAGTCATTAATTTAGTTATAGAAGCAATTGGAACCTGCTCAGATTGATTTTTGCTGGTAAAAATATAATCATTATTTAAATCAGCCGCTAAAAAGTGATTGGAGGAGAGTTCAGGTAAACTTAATTCATGTTTAAAACTATCTTTATGGTATTCCTCATTAAAAACTAGTACTGGCATCCCAGTAATCACCTCATCAAACAAACTTTTTGCATCAAGAGTGTTTAATTTTACACACCCACCAGTAAATTGAGAAGAGGTTTCCTGACCTCCCTCATAGTATGGCCAACCATGAATAAAAAAATTACCCTGAAACTGCATACTCCAAGGTTGATACACCCGCCCAATTGATGAAAAATGTGTCTTTTCCTTTAGTTCAATTTTATACATACCGATTGGAGTCTCCCACCAAGAGCCTGGACGGCCTTTTGATTGAATCTTAAAAGACAGACTCAGTTCACCACTTTTGTATAAATTTAAATTCATCTTATTCAAATCAACCTCAATAAAATATACTTTACTAGAAATTAATGAGATCTTAGTTTTATTTAAAAAATCTGTACTTATCACAGTTGGTAAAAGACCGTAATCCATAGTTGGATTTGTTGATGAAGCATTTTCTAAATAAACACTGTAAACTTTTGTGGGGGTTTTAAAAAAAGAAAATATAATCGTTAATACAGAAAATGTCACGATGATTATAAAAAAGGAGAGAAAAATTTTCTTCATTTCAAAATAATATCATAAAAATCAAGATAAATCTAAGTCAGCTTGATCTGTTTTATAAATAACCGGAGCACAATTGGTAATTATTTTTTCCTCACAGACAACCTTACCCTGTTTAAGAGTCGATCTCCATATTTCATTATATCTATATGTCCCATTGCATGTTTTAATAAAATAGTGCTCCCTTTCCTTAATCTTATATTTTTCGCTAGATAAATTAGTTGATAAAATTTGTCCTTTAAGCTGTGTATCGGTTATCCATAATTTAATTTGAATTGGATATGCAAAACTATTTTTTATCTTTAAATCTACTAAATTATAGAAGATGGTTGCTCCAGCACCAAAAGGTATTGTCCTACCGCTATCAGGAAAAACATCAACTGAATGATGTTTACGTTCTATTACACAAACAGGGCTATGTAAAAACAACCAGTAAAGTAGGTTAGAAAGCTGGCATAAACCACCGCCAACCCCTTTAATAATTTTACCGTTTGACAACAACATACCATCAACATACCCTCTTTTTTTTGAAGTTTCTCCTACTATTGCCCAAAAGGAAAATGTCTTGTTAGGTGGTATAATTATGCCCTGTAAAGATTCGATAGCTTTTTCTAAATTCTTAATCTTACCTATATGTAAATCTGGATCTGATTCACCTAATTTTCTAAAAAGTGGCGAGGAGTGGCGGGCAATAACGCATTTAAAAAATACCTCGCTTTTTTTCTTGCTTATATTGATGTTTACACTATTTTTAAAATTATTAACAAAGCGCTTAATACCCAAGATTATCGGTAGTAAAATTGGATATTTAATAGATAATGCCTTCCGCCCAAAATTATCGTTCTTAATTTTTTGTTTTACGATCTTAAATATTCTCTCTTTTTCTATGTCTAATTCCATATATATAATCACCCCAAGCCATGACACTTCTTATACTTTTTACCAGAACCACAAGGACAAGGGTCGTTTCTTCCCACCTTGTCTTCCTTATTACCAACAACAATAGTGTTTTCTTTATTACCCTCAGTATCTTCTGAACCACCGCCAGCCAAAATCATATGCTTCTGTGTATCTTTTAATTTCTCCTCTTCACGTACATAAGCTCCAGCTCCAATATTTGGCAATATTTTTAATATTTGATCATTGACCGCTTCATTCATTTCTCTAAATAACCGAAGGGCTTCTTTTTTATACTCAACAAGCGGATCGCGTTGACCATACGCGCGTAAATTCACACTTGATCTCGTATAATCCATGATTTCCAAATGATCTACCCAGAACATATCAATAGACTGGAGCAGAAGTATCTTGGCAATGCGGTAGAACTCTTCCTCTCCCAAAAGACTTATCTTTTCCTGCATTACCTTTAAAAGAGTCTCATCTCCGGCAATCACCTCTTCAAGCTTAATTTTTACCACCTCCTTATCACCCAAGAGCACATCTCTCCTCTTCAGATAAATCATTTTCCTTTGATAATTCAAAACATCATCATACTCCAAAACATGTTTTCTAGAATCAAAATTAAAACCTTCTATTTTCGTTTGAGCGGTCTCTAGAGATCTAGTGATTATAGAATTTTCTATTGGTTGGTCTTCCGCTAGACCAAAACGCCCCATTAATTTCTTTATGGTATCTGAAGCAAAAATTCGCATCAAAGAATCTTCCAGTGATACATAAAACTGCGTCTCCCCAGGATCACCTTGTCTACCAGCGCGTCCACGCAACTGATTGTCTATTCTTCTGGCGTCATGCCTCTCCGTACCTATCACACACAAACCACCAAGAGCCTTTACCTCGTCATATTTTTCTTTATTAAAAGGCACACCACCAAGTTTAATGTCCACCCCTCGTCCAGCCATGTTAGTAGCTACCGTTACTCCTGCCCTATGTCCAGCTTGAGCAATAATCTCTCCTTCCTTCTCGTGATTCTTAGCATTCAAAACATTATGCTTTACGCCCTGCTTTGACAAATAGACGGAAAGGATTTCATTTTTCTCAATAGATACAGTACCAATTAAAACTGGCTGACCCTTGTCTTGTAATTCTTTTACCATTTTAGCCACAGCTAGAAACTTGCCGTGCTCGGTCTGGAAAATCAAATCATTCTTGTCTATTCTCTGGATCTTATTGTTGGTCGGAATAGCAAAAGTCTCAATGTGATAAACTTTATAAAATTCTTCTTCAGAAGTAAGAGCTGTTCCCGTCATTCCGGAAAGCTTCCCGTACAAACGAAAATAATTTTGAAAAGTAATAGAAGCAAAAGTTCTGGATTCTTTCTGAATACCTACTCCTTCTTTGGCTTCAATAGCTTGATGTAAACCGTCTGACCAACGTCTACCTGGCTGTAAACGGCCAGTAAATTCATCCACAATAATTATTTCTCCATCCTTCACCACATATTCTTTATCTTTCTCAAACAAAGCCTTGGCCCTGGTGGCTGTTTCTAAATGATGCACATACTTAATACCGGCATCAGTATAAATATTTTCTAAACCAAGAATTTTCTCCGCCTTACTAATCCCCGCATCAGTTAGCTGAATAGCTTTTAACTTTTCATCCACGGTAAAATCCTCATCCTTCTTAAAAGACTTTACGATATCGGCAAATTTAATATACAAATCTCCAGACTCAGACGTTGGTGCAGAAATAATAAGTGGTGTCCTAGCTTCATCAATTAAAATTGAGTCTACTTCATCCACAATAGCAAAGTTATATTCTCGCTGACGTAAATCTTTTTCCGCATATTCAATATTATCTCTCAGATAGTCAAAACCATATTCATTGTTTGTACCATAAGTAATATCTGCCGAGTAAGCCTCTCGTCTAGTACACGGTTTAAGAAAATCATAAACTACTTTAAAAGAACCGAGAGTATCTCTCTCCTTATCCTCTTCAGCCACCGCCTCTTTATCAGAAATATGTTTTGAATCATAGAGGAAAGAACTCTCGTGATTTATGATACCAACAGTCAAACCCAGGAAATCATAAATTTGTCCCATCCATACAGCATCACGGCGAGAAAGATAATCGTTAACGGTCACAATGTGGACACCGTGTCCGGAGATGGCGTTTAAATAAGCTGGCAAGGTTGCCACCAAGGTTTTACCTTCTCCAGTACGCATTTCGGCAATTCCACCTTTATTTAGAATCATTCCTCCTATAAGCTGAACATCAAAATGTCTTTCACCCAATGTCCTCCTGGACGCTTCACGAACCACCGCAAAGGCTTCTGGTAGAATTTGTTCCAGGGTTTCCCCCTCTCCGCCATCTACCCTGGGGCTGATTCTCTTTCTAAATTCTAAGGTTTTAGCCTTTAAATCCACATCAGATAAGGCCTTAATACCTTCCTCTAAAGCGTTAATTTCCGCCACTACAGGCCAAAAAGGCTTAATGGCCTTCTCATACTTATTTCCAAAGATATTATTTAAAAACGACATTTCCTCATCTTATCATATTTAAATACTAAAAAACACCCTTCAAATTTTAGGGTGTTTTTTATTGGAAGAGAAATTATTTCTTTCCTTTCTTTGCCTTCTTTGCTACTTTCTTTGCTTTCTTTTTAGCTGCCATAATAGTGTATTGTAAGTTTTTAATTTTATCCTTTATAAAATCTCAAACTCATTTTAAATTAAGATTTTTCCTAACGAGCTCATGATTTTTTTTCGACCAAATTATAAAAACCATTGAACTAAGATAATTATATCTTTAAATAAAAATTAATACAATGCTTTTTAAATTATTTTTCAAAAAACTGTGGATAACTTTTTATTTTTATAAAAAATATTTTTCTTATTTTATTTTTTCCACTTCCTCCTCTATTTCTATTCCAATTTTTTCTTTGACGATATTTTTAATTTTATCAGAAAAACTAATCACGTCAGAAGCCAGAGCTTCACCCAGGTTTACAAAAACCAAAGGCTGACTTTCATACAAACCCATGTTCCCATCCTTATAGCCTTTAAGTCCACAAATATTATCCAAAATCCAGGCTAGGGACACTTTTATTTTTTTATTTTTTTCAGCAAATCCAGGCAGCTCAGGGTATTTTTCTTTTAGAATCTGATATTTATTCTCTGTAAGGATTGGATTTTTAAAAAAAGAACCAGCTGTACCAACCTTATGCCAATCTGGTAGTTTCTGAGTTCTCATTCCTAGGATCACCCCCCTAATATCATCTGAAGTGATTTCTTTTTTATCAAGGAACTTATTCTTCAAACCACCATATTCAATATTTATTACAGGTTTCTTACTTAATTTTAAATTAATAGCGGTAATGATAAACTTTTTATTTTTCTTAAAAAAACTGCTTCTATAATTGAATAAGCAATCTTTATTCTCTAAAATAAAACCTTTACCATTAATACAATTAATACCCTCGACAGAAACTAAACAATCTTTAATTTCCGCTCCATAGGCACCAGCATTCTGAACTACAGCTCCACCAACTGTGCCTGGAATCCCAGACATATTTTCTAAACCAAATAATTTTCTAGTGGTAGACAAGGCTATTACATCATCCAAGCTCTCCCCAGCCCCTACCTCCACAATAACCTGATCAAGTCCTTGATCAATAAACTTGATTCCTTTTATTTCGTTCCTAATTGCCATACCAGAAAAACCCTTATCGGCAATTAAAATATTCGATCCGCCACCCAAAACGAACAATGGTAATTTTCTACTTTTTACAAAAGAAATGGTTTCTTTTAAATCATCCTTGTTTTTAATTATAGAAAAAAACCTAGCTGGTCCACCTATTCTAAAGGTTGTAAAATCTTTCAAGGAAACATTTTCTTGAATCTTTATCATGGGAGTATTAAAGCATAATATTCATTAGTGTGCACATAATAAAACACTGACTTGATCTATCAGTGTTTTATCCTGCCTCCCTGGAATTGATTACTTCCAATCAACGCCGGCGGGGGCTAACTCCAAAACTAATGTCTTATATGAGTGCAACCGCCGGCTGTGACCGGGAACAATCAGAGGCACTTATCAATAATAACATATCTATTTATATTTACAATTTCTTACCCCAAACATCCACAAATGCAAAACCCCACCGAAGTGGGGCCTTACACAGACATTCGTTTGAGCCAGCCATTGCTAGCACTCACTCAGAAAGTATAGCATACTATATTTAAAAAAGCAAGTTTTATAGACCCTTTTTACCTACTTCCTTTAAAAAAGCCTCATAATAAGCCCTGGCTTGATCATATCTGGTGTCTAATTCATAAACAGCTTTAGCTTCAGCCAAAGCTTCATCTTTTTTGCCCAAGGCATATAAAGACCTAATTAGCTCAAATCTCATAGCCTGTTTTTGGGGAGAAAGTTCTATCGCTTTTTTAATATAAGGTAAAGCCCGTTCTGGATTATCAATATTATTAAAGAGAGAGCCAGTTAAGATATAGTAGCGAGCATCACCTGGTACCCTAGCAATTTGCTTCTCTAATTCATCCATCGTAAGGGTCAAAAACTCCAGCTTAGTGTCTTGATCAACTTCTGATGATTTTAAAATTGAAGGAGTATAAGAAAGTAACTGTTCCCTAATTTCCGAATCACCTAGAGATTCATAAGCTAAGGCTTGTTTAAAAGATACTAAACCGTCCTCTACTTTCCCCCTCTGGATAAAGGTTAGCGCCTGAATCAATATTTGATTAGCATTAATAACCGTAATATTTACAAACCAGATACTCAAACTGGTTAAAATAACCACTGCTGGAATTAAAACATAATTTTGATATTCCTCATTTTGAAAAAAACCAGATAGATAACTCTGAGTCTTTTCAGCTTCTTTATTTTTTTTATGCTGAACGGGTCTAACCTCATTATCATCCTCAGTAACGCGAGAATGAACATAGGCCAGAGTTGTAAAGAACATAATGTAACTAACAAGGTTATCAAAGACAAAAATAGCTTGAAATAAGTAACCAGCAAAGAGTCCGGATAAAATAGCCCTTTCTGTTATACTTAAATTATTTTTCTTTAACCACAATAAGTATAACGCTGAAATAAATAGAGCTAAATAAGAAAGAAGACCGAGAATACCCCCGGCTACCAGGAAATCTAGAGGAGCGCTATGAGCCCTGTCAAACCAGGTTTCCTGACCATACATTTTAGGGTCATAATATTTATTAAAAACATAGTTAAAACCCTCCTGTCCCCAACCTAAAATTGGTTTCTCTTCAAAACCCTTTATAGCCATCGGCCAAATCAGTTGACGAGCTTGACCGTTTACATTACTCCAAGAGATTTCCGCAAAACGAGAAAGTGTTGGATTTGCCTTCACAAACTCAGTATTTTTAACTCCAAAAAACACCGCAATGACAACAACGACTGCCAACACACCACCAGTTGCAATCTGTTTTATAACTTTTTTTTCTTTTTCCAAGACAGCAATTAGAATCATCCCAATAAAGATACCGCCCAAAGCACCTAAAAGCGCCCCCCTGGAAGTACGATAGACCACAAACAAAGAAAGGATTGATATAGCAAGATAAAAATAAAATAAAACATTAAACCAGACTCGGTTAAATGATTTCCAATCTGTCAGATTCTTAACTAACACGTCCTTGTATAAAACAATTAAAGCAAAAAAGAAGATGAACAAAAAATATACGGAAATATAAATAGGATTACCAAGCGGACCAGAAAATCTGACTTCTGTTGTGTTGGTAATACTAGAAATAGCTAAGAAAAAACCCACAACCAGATTGGCCCGTAAAAACCACAGCCAAAATCTTTCCTTATTAAAAACTGAACTCAAAACTATAAAATAGGCGCAAAGATGAATAAAGGTTACCCAGCCCTCCATCCGTTCAAAATTACTCCAGAAAGCCTTAAACGGAGCAACGGCATTTATATCAGCAATAAGTAAAACAAAAGTAAACAAACCTACCGCGCCTAGAACCCAAGACCATTTTGGCCTAAATTCCTTATCCTTCATTATTAAGACAAGCCAAAGTCCAAAGACAATCTCCACGATTATTCTAAAAGTAAAAGCCTTACCCACGATATATGGAAAAAACATGCTATTTCCAACAATAAATGGCACAATAAGTACAGCATAAATACCAATCCAAATAACATATTTCAAAATATCTTTTGTTGTCATAATTTTTAATTATTATCAGGTTTATCTACTTCTAACATCTGCTTTAATTTATCCTCGGGAATTTCCTTGGGTTTGTTATCATTAACCTTAGGGAGGGTCTCTACTTTAGTCTCCTTCTTGTCTTTTGAAAAGGATTGAAGAACGGCCCTTAATTCAGAAAGTTTTTGCGGATCAACAGCTTTCTTTACATTATTATTAACGTTATTAATGGTTTGATTATTATTAACGACATTATTAGTATTATTATTAATAACTGGTTCTGTTTTTATTTTTAAATCTTTTAAAGGAATAAAATCATCAGCCGGCAAATCTAATTTAGGAGCAGGTGGTCTTGGTCTCACATCTTCCCTCTTGGTATATTTAGGCTGAACAAAATTATTAGGAGGTCTAATGTCTCTTTTTTCTACCGTAGGAGTTATTGGGGCTTCTGGCTTAATAACTGGAATCACCGCCGGTGCTGGAACTGGCTTAGCGGGTGTTAAAAAAGTGTCCTTCCTAACACTACTAGGGGAACTTTCAGCTGGAGTTTTACCTAAATCCTTTTTAGGAGCGGGTGCTTGCCCATTGTCCTTATGCCAGTTTAAAACTTCTTGTTCAACTGTGGCCCTACTCATGGCAAATTGTTTTCTGGACATTTCTATAACTTCCAACCGATGTGATACTTCAGGTTCCTTGATTGGAGGCATAGTGGAAGCTGAAAATGGAGCCGAGCTAACCCCATCAATCATCAACTTCAAATAAATTTGAGTAAAACCAAGATTAACCAAGTCTTCAGCGGTAAACTGCGGAGCAAATTCTTTTTCCAAAATCTCGGCGTCAAAAGCCCCCACCCTAAAACTAATCATAGTTCCCACGTTACCAAACACTGCGGCTCGAACTTCTTCAGACATCTGTTCAATATACTGATGGGCAATGGTTAGATTTAATTTGTACTTTCTGGCTTCAGATAAAATATCCGCAAAACTTTCATTGGCAAAGGATTGAAATTCATCCACATACAAATAAAAATTGGGTAATTTCTGTAATTCTTTTTCCGAGACATCCGCTCTAGACATAGCCGCTAAATAAATCTTGGTAATAAACATGGAACCAAGGAGGTTTGCGTTAGCCTCACCAACTCGCCCCTTAGATAAGTTGATAATGATTATCTTGTTTTCATCCATCATCTTTCTTATATCAAAAGAGGATTTTGGTTGGCCAATAATATTTCTAATCAAAGGATTAGAAGTAAACTGTCCGATCTTATTTTGAATGGCCGGCGTTGCCTCTGCCGCAAATCTATCAGTATATTTAGCAAATTCATCTACCCAAAAAGACTTAACTGAGGGATCCTTCACGTTATCAACAATCTTTTTACGATAATCTTTATCGGCCAACATTCTGTTTACACCAAGCAAAGTTGTTCCTGGTGTTTCAAGCAAAGCTAGTAAAGTATTTCCTAAAATATATTCCATCCTGGCAGACCAAGCGTCCACCCAAATCTTTTTGAAAGTAGACATAAGCCCAGATACCACCAAATGCCTCTTATCAAAACCCACATCTTCTAGAACGTTGAAAGAGATTGGATGTTCCAAATCAAAGGGTGCAAAATATAGAACATCTTTTAGGCGGTGCTCTGGAACATAATTTAAAAATAATTCAGCGGACTTGCCGTGTGGATCAATAAAGGCCACACCTTCACCGTTGGCAATATCTTGAACAGTCATATTCTCCAGTAAGGTAGATTTACCTAAACCAGTCTTTCCTATGACATAAACATGACGAGTACGATCCTTGGCTTTGATACCAAATTCAACATTTCTATTTCGGGAATCAGCCCTGGCAAAAGTTGTTATTCTCTCAGGATCATACATTTGAAGTAATTATAACACATATTTTCTAAAGAAACATTTAAATAATTTACATAAAATTACTGAGCAAGGAGAGCGCTTTGCGTATAAGTATTCCCAGCGTCCCAAAGCATCCAAGAAGTAAGACCGGCATCATAGGTGGCTTGAATTTGTGCCCGGACCATAGCTGGGGTATAGGGTACGGGATAATCATTATCTTGCAACCAGGGACGGATTTTGAGTGGAGAAATACCAATAGCAGTGGCCCTCTTAGAAGCCACGTCCATAGATAATTTTACAATATCATAAGGATGGGCGTTCACATCTTTGTAACCATTAAAACCAGTCGGGTAATGTGAAGGATAAACCATTGGCGCCACGTAATCAAAGTTCATGAGTGCATCCTCTAAAACCTGACCAATGTTTAAGTCATCATAATTTGTAGCGGTCATACCAAATAAATCAGCGGATGTAATAATTCCCGTATCCTTAAAACTTTGATTTAAAAACTCAAAAAAACTTAAGAGAACAATAGACTTACCACTTTTAACAGCTAGAGTACTGGTCCCCACCGCTGACCTGGCAATATTATTAATTAAAATATCGTTACTATAAGGAAAATAAATATCTTTCATATCCCCGTCTGACGGAAAACGAATATAGTCAAAGTTAATTTCATCAAAACCTATTTCGTAAGAGGCCTTACTCAAATTTACCAAATACTGCCACATTGGCTTTGATCCAGCATCTACAAAGCTTAAACCCTTTCTGTCTTTCCAAACCACATTCTTATCACTAAGTTTTTTCACTGCCCAATCTGGATGCACCTTGGTCATTTGTGGATCCTGAAAGGCAGTGACTCTACCAATCACATAAATATTATTTTCGTGAAGAGTTTCTATAAAATCAGCCATATCTCTTACTCGGCAACCAGTACCGATATTACTTTCAAATTCTGGATCATCTATTGGAAAAGAGACGGTCCCAGTATAATCCTTAATATCTATAATTATAGAATTTATTTCAGTTTCGTTGGCCAACTTTAAGAGCTTGGCACGAAAACTTGGTGTCCCCGCTACACAGGCCGTCATATAAATAGCCTTAACCGCTTCTGGGGTTTTTTGATGTTTAATTATTTTTTTAATCACTGGTGGTTCTATCACAGTAGATGAAGCAATATTGGAAGTGGTACTACCTACTTCATTATCTTTATCTACAGCAAAAGTAGCTGGCAAATAATGCGGTAAAACAAAGAAGGCTACCAAAAAAATAACAATCCCAGATAGAATAGTATAAAAATATCTATTGTGGATTATTTTCAACATAGGTGTCTTTAATACTGATACGTTCATCACCATGAAGAGCTCTCAAAACCTTATGTAATTCCTGTCTTAATAAAAGAGACAAAATGAATACAGCTAAACCACAAATAATCAAAATAATTTCTTTCCAATCACGAGAAATAGCTACATATTTTGAAGCCACAAGCATAATCAATAAACCTAAAGCTGTAATTGAAGAAATTTTTTTCATATGATTTATATTTATCTTATAAAGCTATTGTAATATAGCATATTTAAATATAAATAGGAAAAGCGAAAATTGTTTGATTTTAAAATGTCTGGCCCTAGTCTGCGACGGGAAATCCGAGGACTTTTAAAATTAAATAATTAGAGCTTTGATACAATAACCACAAATTCCCCTCTTACTTTATCAGGATTAGCAATAAAATACTGCTCAAGCTCTGCTGGTGTGCCGGTCAAAACTTGTTCAAAAATTTTAGTGAGTTCCCTTCCAATGACGACTTTTTTATCTGGAGCAAATTTTATAAGTGAAGAGATAGTTTTCATTATTCGATGTGGTGATTCATAAAAGACCATTGTCCTGTCTGCAACAGCAATCTCCTTAAACAAAGTCTCTCGGCCTTTTTTATGAGGCAGAAATCCTAGAAAGACGAATTCCGCCGCATTTAATCCCGAAATAGAAAGCGCTGAAATAACCGCGCTTGGACCTGGGATTGCAATAACTTCAATTTCTGGAAATACTTCCTTTATTTTAGCCACAAGGACTGAACCGGGATCAGAAATAGTGGGCGTACCGGCATCAGACACCAAGGCCAAAGTTTTTCCCTCTCCTATCATCGCTAAAATTTTCTCCACTTTGGGATTAGTATTATCCGCTCCTGGTTTAAGATTATCCGATGGGTAACTAAAAGTAGCTGTCTTAATATCATATTTATTCAGCAAGTTTTTAGTTACCCTAGTATCTTCACACAAAACCAAATCAACTTCACCCAAAATCCTCACCGCCCTGTAGGTGATATCCTCCATATTTCCTATTGGCGTCCCCACAACGTAAAATTTAAACATTAAAAAATTTAGTACTCTCTCATGGAGACCTGAGCATCTACTTTCTTTATAAGGTCAATAACCACAGACACAACAATCAAAAGGGCGGTACCTCCAATAGCTAATGAAGTAATACCAGTAATAGCTTTCATGGCCAAAGGTAGAACAGCAATAATACCCAGGAAGGTGGCACCCACTAAAGTAATTCTAGTTAGAACCTTACCTATATATTCTGCGGTGGATTGACCAGGACGAACACCAGGAATAAAGGCTCCATTTTTTTGTAAATTTTCAGATATAGCGTGTGGATCAAAAGTAACAGCAGTGTAAAAATAAGTGAACAAGAAAACCAAAATAAAATAAAAGATAGAATAAAACCAACCGTTTTTAAGAAGGGCTAAAATATGAGTGGCAATATTCTGAATGAAGGGATTAGTAACAGCAGTGGACAAATATTGGAAAATCATCTGAGGAAAAAGAAGAATAGACAAAGCAAAGATAATTGGAATCACACCAGCCTGATTTACTCGAAGTGGTAAATAAGTAGAGACACCACCGTAAACTTTAGACCCGCGAACTCTTTTAGCATAAGTTATCGGGATTGGCCTTTCTGCCTCAGTTACAATAACAACTCCTAGCACCACCGCCAAAGCAGCGACCCCAAAAGCTATAAATAGAGGGATTTGTCCAATAGTAAAAGTAACCAAAGTTTGCGCTAAGAGCCCTGGAACAGCGGCCACGATACCAGCAAAAATGATAAGAGAAGTACCGTTACCAATACCAAACTCAGTCATAAGCTCTCCAATCCACATAAGAAGCATAGAACCAGCTACGACGATAAGAATGTTGGTTATCATTTCTAGCGAACTTAGATTAGATACAACGCCAGACTTTTGAAGCAATAAAAGGAAACCACCACCCTGAATCAAAGATAATGGCACAGTCAATAATCTAGAGTATTGAGTAAATTTAGCTTTGCCCGCCTCCCCTTCTTCATGATACATTTCTTTAAGCTTAGGAAAAATCATGGTCAAAAGTTGCATGACGATAGATGAAGTAATGTATGGACCCACACCAAGCATAACAATAGAAAGTTTGGATAAACCACCTCCAGAAAACATACT
>JBIIYK010000025.1:0-7569 GCA_044346845.1 Minisyncoccia bacterium
TATGGCTTGTGGTTTTGAACTATATCCCTTGGCTATCATCACCGCTCTTTTGACTCTTCTAATTTTTACTATTCTTTGGTATATAGAAAAGGGTTTTAAAAAGATTTCCTATAGTGATGAAAAAAACGAGAAAGAAAATTCTGAGCGTTTGCATGAGTAGAATTTTTAAATAAAATATGTTAGCCTATTCAAATACACGTTTGGAGACGTGTCAGAGTGGTCTAACGTGCCTCTTTGCTAAAGAGGTGGGGTTTAATCGCCCCCGCTGGTTCGAATCCAGCCGTCTCCGCAGGAGAAATTTTATGTAGTAAAATTTAGGAGGAAGCCATGGGTATGGCTTCCGTCTGGATTCGAACGGCGGAGTAAAGATTTTTAGCAGAAAATTTTATGAGCCGGTGCCTAGACAAATTTTTGTGACGACAAAAATTTAGTCGAAGGAGAAATTCCAGCCGTCTCCACCTTTAAAATATCATGTACGAATTATCTAAAACTTATAAAAAATTTCCAATTTTAGTAAGTTCTGTTGCAATTTCTATTTTTCTTTATCTAGTAACTATCTGTTTGGGGATATTCATTTATCTATATCCACAGAGTCAGCTAGTATTGTTAGATGAACGAATTGTTAATATTCTTTATATTTTCCGAAGTGAGGTTTGGGTGCACTTTTTTTATTTCATTACTTTGTTCGCAGAAATTATTACGGTTTTTATTCTCACTATTATTGTCAGTTTATTTTTACTGGCGTATAAACAACGTGTATATCTGTTCTCGCTATGGTTTATTCTTATTTTAGGCGAGGGGGTTACTTTTGTAGGTAAGCATATATTTCAAAGGGCGCGGCCAGATGTTTTGTTTCGGGTTGTTACGGAGAATTCTTTTTCTTTTCCAAGCGGACACGCTACTGCAGTAGTTTTGTTTTACGGTTTTATTGTTTACTTAATTATTAGAAATTTTAAGTCTTTAGTTATAAAAATAATTTCTGTAACATCTTTTATTGCATTAATTTTATTGATTGATATGAGCCGTCTTTATCTCGGTGTTCACTATCTAACTGATGTCGTGGCCGGTAACTTGATTGGACTAGCAACCTTAATTTTAGGTATTGGAATAACCGAATGGATTATTTCTAATAAACAAATATCTTTATCTTCATTGTAAAAATGAATGATGTTTGCTTATCTTAGTGCGCTAGAGCATAGCCTCTTATTTTTTCTTTTTTAATACCAGTAGAGGTTATGGCCCGAAAAGCTTCATTCATGGTGGCGCCGGTGGTGATGACATCATCTATAATAATAAAAGAATAGTCAGACATTTCTCTGGTCCCGGTCTTAGCGCTAAAGGTGTTCATCACATTTTTTAATCTGGTTTTTCTATTACTGACATGACTTTGATGTAGAGTATCTACTTCTTTAATTAAAAGATTTTCAGCCAGAGTAAAATTATTTCCCAGTCTTTCTCTGTCTATTTTAATTAGTTCTTGGGTAATGAGTACGCATTGGTTAAAACCTTTTTCCCTCTGTCTTTCTCTGGAGGAGGGAACGGGGATTAAGATGATGTTTCTAAAATTATTGAAAGTCTCTAAATCGGTTAGTTCTTCCAAGATAAATTCATAGAGCAAAAGACTAAAATTACGAATAAGTTTCTTGTTCGCGCGATATTTTATTTCCCAGATGGCTTGTCGACAGAGGCTGGTTTTATAATTAAAAACAGCCTTAATTTTATCAGTTGTAAAATCAAAGTTTTCTGAACGAGGTATCTTTTCAAAAAGACCGGCTGAGCCGAGAGCTTCTAAGGCTTGAACCTTTTCTTCCTTCGGTAGGATGATATTTACTGTCCAATCAAATATTTTGATTATTAAATCCTGAAAGTATCTGATTGTTCTGTTATTCATTTCTAGATATGATATAATAATACTCGTAAATAGTATATTAAAGACAATGAGTATCCTCGATTCTTTCAAAAACATATTCCAAGGTGACCAAAACAAAAGTGTTTTGGGTATTGATATTGGTCCTTCTTCTGTAAAAGTGGTCCAACTAAAAAAACAAAAAGGGCGGGCTGTTTTAGAGACATATGGTGAACTATCTCTTGGTCCATATGCTGGTTTAGAGGTTGGCCGGGCTACAAATCTGACAACAGAGCAGATTGCTCAGGCCGTTGTAGATGTCTTAAGGGAGTCAAATACTACCACTAATATATGTGGTATTTCTATTCCTATGGGTTCAAGTTTGGTATCGTTTATCAAATTACCTAAAGTAGATGAAAAACAGTTAGCTCAGATTATTCCCTTGGAAGCCAGAAAATATATTCCTATTCCAATATCTGAAGTTAGTTTAGATTTTCAGATTATGCCGCAAAATGAAACCATTGTTTCTGAATATCAAAACAGTGAGCAAAAACCAGAAGAAAAAACCGTTGATGTGCTCTTGGTGGTTATTCATAATGATGCTATGCAGAAAAATAAAGACATTACCAGAATCGCTAAGCTTGATACTCAGTTCTCAGAAATAGAAATTTTTAGTTCAATGAGGGCTGTTTTGGAATCTGGTACCGCTACACAGATGATTATTGATTTTGGTTCCGGATCAACAAAGATTTACATAATAGAAAGAGGAATATTGCGTACTTCGCACATGATTGGCCGTGGTTCGCAGGATATTACTTTAGCAATTTCCAAATCTTTAGGTATCACTGTTGAGGAAGCTGAAAAGATGAAGAGGGAGAAAGGGTTGCTTAAGAGGGAGGGGAATGAAATGGACGTAAATGAGATAACTTCTTTAACCCTGGATTACATTTTTTCTGAGATTAACAGAGTTATTCTAAACTATCAAAAAAAGACTGGGAAAAATGTTAGTAAGGTTTTCTTGACTGGTGGTGGGGTAATGTTAAAAGGCCTAAGAGAAAAAGCTGAGGCTAGTTTTAGTGTGCCGGTGGTTATGGCCGATCCTTTTTCTAAGGTAGAATATCCAGCTTTTTTGGAAAGTGTCCTAAAGCAGGCAGGCCCATCTTTTGCTGTAGCTATAGGTCTAGCGCTCAGAAGGTTACAAGAGATGAATTAAGTGACCATTTGTATAGCTTTTATTTTTAATTAGTATTATAATAAAGTGAGAATATGGAAGTAAAAATGCAAACATCTTTTATACCAAAGAAACCGATAATCGAGAGCTCTTCTGCAGGCTCTGGTATTAGTTTGTTTATGTTGATTGCTGTCATTATTTTTATTATTACTATTTCTCTTACGGCAATTGTTTGGTTATGGCAAGGGAGCTTGGTTAAAAAAATAGACGAGGCTAGAAAAACACTTAGTACTTCTATTGATGCCTATAAAGATCAAGAGGCTACTTTCAATGATTTAATTAGACTTAGTGACAGAATCCAGGAATCCAAGAATCTTTTGGCTAAGCATATAGCTATTACTCCGGTTTTTATTTTGTTAGAGAAAAATATTGTGCAGAATGTTCAGTTGAAAAATTTGAAATTTTCTTATGTGGATGATAAGAATATCAAAGTTGATTTAACTGGTACCGCTAGAAATTATGATGCCTTGTCAAAGCAAGCTGACTATTTTGGTATGCCTGGATTAAGAGATTATATTTCCGAGCCGGCCGTTTCTAATTTTACCTTAAATTCCGATGGTACCGTTTCTTTCAATTTCAGCACTTTGGTTAATTTTAAACTGGTTTCTTACGAGAACAAGATGGGTGATGGAACAAATAATCAAGTTGGCACTAGTACAACCAATTTATAAAAAAATGAATATTTTAACCCCGCTTATATTAATAATTGTCTCAATCGGAGCTTTCTTTGGATACATTGATCCAAATTATCGTGGTCAAAATTTGAACAATGGGAAACTTAGTATCATTGATCTTCAAAAAAGTTACTCCGATTATGAAACAGCTTTGAGTCAATCTACCGAAATAAAAGAACAAAGACAGAAAAATGAAGATGTAAAAGCTAGTATTAGTGAAGCTGATTTACAAAAATTAAAGAAACTTTTACCAGATAATATTGATAATATCCAATTAATTATTGATATTACTAATATTGCCACTAAACATGGGTTAGCGTTAAAGGGAACTAGGCTTGATTCTGGGGCCACACAGGAGCTTACTAAAATAGGTAAGGACACCAGCAAGTATGGTGTAGTTGGGATATCTTTTTCCGTCACTTCTTCTTATGATAATTTTCAGGAGTTTTTAGCTGATCTTGAAAAAAGTTTGCGTTTGGTTCAAATCACTGATTTATCGGTCACTGGTAGTAATTCTGAAGTGTATGATTTTGCCATCGGCTTAAAAACTTACTGGTTAAAATAAATTATTAATATGACAAGAAATATCAAACAAATAATAGTAATTATCGTCATAATTGTAATTGCCTTTATCGGTTTTAAAATGTTTTTTTCCAGTGATGTGCCAACAGACTCTGCTCTGACAGCTGATCAGGCTAGAAATGAAGATTTTGTTGATGGTCAAACAATTTTAGTTACGCTAGATAAGTTAAAAAATCTTGATCTGGACACTTCTATCTTTAAAGACAAGACCTTTGTTAGTCTTGAGAGTTTTGAAAGAACCCTAGATTCTCAAGTCTTAGAGCGTAAGAATCCATTTCTGCCAATTGGAGTTGAAAACCGCGGTGCTTCTATTCAAAGAACAGCGTCTACTACTTCTACCACCAAACCAAGATAGAGTCCTTGAAATATTTTTTATATGAGCATATTAGATATACTGGCGCAAAAAGAAATAATTAAAAGGGGGGATATTGGCCGGATAAAAACCGAGGCTGAATCTACAGGTGTTTCTTTGGAACATGTTTTAATCAAGAATGGCGTAAATGCTGACGCTGTTTTAGACGCTAAGGGGGAGTATTACAATATACCCACTAGAAATCTCCAAGGACAACAGATTCCATTTTCTGTTTTAAAAAATATTTCCGAGGACTCAGCTCGGCACTACAGCTTTGTGCCAATTGGTGTCAAAGAAGGTCTATTGGAAGTGGGTATTGTGGATCCAGAAAATATCGAGGTTCGTGACGCTTTGAATTTTATCGCGAGCAAACTCAATATGCCATTTAAGATTTACCTGATTTCTTTGTCTGATTTTGAAAAAGTATTAGATGATTACAAAGGCTTGTCTGGTGAGGTTACCAAGGCTTTAACGGAATTAGAGACAGAGTTATCAGATGATATGGATAATGTCAGTCTTAGCTCAAGTGTTTCTTCTGAAGATCCTCTAGAGACAAAAATAGTTGAGGACGCACCCGTTACAAAAATTGTGGCTACCATGCTTCGTTACGCTACCGAGGGTAATGCTTCTGATATTCACGTGGAGCATATGAGAGATAAGATTAGAGTTAGGTTTCGTGTTGACGGTGTTTTGAATACCAGTTTGATTCTACCTGTCTCTGTTCATTCGGCTGTAGTGGCTAGAATAAAAATATTATCTAATATGAAATTAGATGAAAAGAGAAAGCCTCAAGATGGCCGTTTTTCAGCTAAGATCGATGGGCGTAAAATTGATTTTCGTGTCTCCACTTTTCCCACCTTTCATGGTGAAAAGATAGTGATGAGAATCTTGGATCAAGAAAAGGGTGTGCAAACCCTAGAAAAGATAGGTTTATCGGAAACAAATTTAGCCTACATTCGTGATGCTATAAAACGTCCTTACGGTCTGATTTTAATTTCTGGTCCAACTGGTTCTGGAAAGACCACCACCATGTATTCCATGCTTGAGGAGATTGATAAAGAAGGATTAAACGTTTTATCACTAGAAGACCCAATTGAATATAATATTGATGGGGTATCTCAATCTCAAGTTTTTTCTGATATTGGTTATACTTTTGCCAACGGTCTCCGAACCACCTTACGTCAAGATCCAGATGTAATCATGGTGGGAGAAATTCGTGATAAAGAAACCGCGCAATTAGCTGTTCAGGCTGCCCTTACTGGTCACCTCGTTCTTGCTACTATACACACCAATACTTCTATCGGAGCTATCCCTAGACTTATAGATATGGGTGTAGATCCTTATTTAATTGCCCCCACCCTTATTTTAACCATGGCTCAACGTCTAGTCAGAACTCTTTATCCTGGGACGGGTACTGCGGTGCCGGTTGAGGGACATATAAAAGATATTTTAGACAGGGAGTTTGCTGATTTACCAGAAGAGTATAAAGCTAAACTACCTAAATTTGAATCTGTTTACGAACCAGAGTCTACGGCCGAATGTCCTACGGGTACCAAAGGCCGAATTGCGGTATTTGAAGCCTTTAAAATGAATAAAGAGATAGAAAAACTTATTCTAACTAATCCTACAGAAACTGCTATGTTTGACGCCCTTAGAAAGAGGGGAATGTTGACCATGAAAGAAGATGCTATTATCAAAGCTTTGAACAAGCAGATACCTTTTAGTGCTGTTGATGAGTTGGGAATGATGGAGGAGGATGTTTAGTTTTTATTAGTTTTTAATTATGGTATAATATTCTTATATGGAAAATATAAAACCCAAAGTGCTGATTATAGATGATGATAAGTTTTTATTGAATATGTATTCAATAAAATTTAGTAAGAATAATTTTGAAGTTGGAGCGGCGGCTTCTGGCGAGGAGGCTATAAATAAAATAAAAGAGGGTTATATTCCTGATATTATTTTACTTGATATTGTTATGCCCGGGATGGATGGTTTTGAGATTTTGGATACTTTAAGAAAGACAAATATCGCTCCAGATTCCTTGGTTATAATGCTCACTAATCAGGGTCAGATTTCTGATATTGAAAAAGCTAAAGGTTTTGGCATTGATGGTTATATTATAAAAGCCACCACCATTCCTTCTGAGGTGGTAGAGGAGGTAACCAAGATTTATAATTCAAAGAAGAAGGTTTCATAAATAAAAGTATGTCAGATTACAAAACTATATTAGCTGATCTTATAAAGACAGTGGTAAATGAAGGAGCTTCAGATTTACATTTGTCTGAAGGCCGTCATCCTACTGTTCGGGTGTCAGGTATGCTCTTGCCACTCATAAAAAATGCGGTTCTGACAAAGGAGGATACCTCTGGTATTTTAGACGAGCTTTTATCACCAAAAAATAAAGAACTATTTTATAATACTAAGGAAATAGATTTTTCCTATAGTTTTAGTGGGGACAGATTTCGTGGTAATGCTTATTTTCAACAGGGAGCAGTTTCCATCGCTCTTCGCTTGGTACCAAAAAAAATCAGAACCTTTGAAGAACTTAATCTACCTGATATTTTAAAAACTTTTGCTGAGAAACAACAGGGATTCTTTTTAGTGGTAGGGCCGGTTGGCCACGGTAAGAGTACCACTTTGGCGGCGATGATTGATTATATTAATAATAGTAGAGCTGAACATATTTTAACAATTGAAGATCCTATTGAATATCTCTATGAACAAAAGAGATCAGTGATAGATCAAAGAGAGGTGAGAATAGATACTGATGATTTTCCCAATGCCTTAAAAAGTATGTTTCGTGAAGATGTGGATGTGGTACTCATTGGTGAGATGCGTGGAGCTGAGACTATTTCTACCGCCGTCACTGCTGCGGAGACGG
>JBIIYK010000007.1:0-22791 GCA_044346845.1 Minisyncoccia bacterium
TGCCAAGATATCTCTCGGCTATTCCAACTGACCCTAATGGTTACACTGCTACCACTACTGGCTATCATATAGCCTTGAATAGTTCTCATAAACCATATCTTAAGGCTCCTAACACAGAAGTGTCTGGAACTTATATTGCTATTGGATCGGGGACGGGGGTGGTAGTTGTAGATAGGTGTAGTCATTCTGCTACAGATCCTGATTGTTGGTCAACTGGTGATGTTATCCCGGGTTATACTGTTTGGTCAGATGAATTTGTAATTACCCGCGCCCAAAGTGATACCAGTGGATTGTTAAACACCGCTACTGTAATGGATCGTAATTATCCTACTACAGGGGGTAATTATCAAGCCGTTGAGGCTTGTTATAACCTAACTGAAGGTGGTTATTATGACTGGTATCTGCCAGCAAAAAATCAATTAGTCGATGCTTATAATAATAACATTACTGGTTTCCAGAGCGACATTTACTGGTCATCTACTGAGTGGTCGGGTTATCCAGAGCTCTATGTTTGGAGTGTCCTTATGCGCCCCGGCCAAGGCAACACGTCATGGAACTATAAGTACATTCCGAACCACCTCGTCCGTTGCTTGCGCTAATTTTTAATTATTTTTTTTAATCTAATTTAAATGTCCAAACAAACCACCAAAGCCTTCACTCTCCTCGAAATCCTATTGGTAGTAGGTATCATTGCCGTCCTCGCTGGTATCGTCATTGTCGCTATCAACCCCAGCAGACAATTAGCAACCGCCAGGGACGCAGAAAGACGTTCCGACCTAAAACAAATCAACAGCGCCTTACTCCAATACTATATTGATAATCAAGAATTCCCCGACAGTGTTACAGGTAATACTTTAACCGAGATTTGTAACTCTGGTTCTGGAGATGGCACTGATTGTCTAGACGAGACAATTGATTTAAGCGTCCTTGTGCCAAGATATCTCTCGGCTATTCCAACTGACCCTAATGGTTACACTGCTACCACTACTGGCTATCATATAGCCTTGAATAGTTCTCATAAACCATATCTTAAGGCTCCTAACACAGAAGTATCTGGAACTTATATTGCTATTGGATCGGGGACGGGGGTGACTAATCCTTGTGATCATTCAGCTAGTAATTCCAGTTGTTGGTCAACACAATCAAACAATCACGTTTGGGGACCATTTGAAGTAAGTGGGTCTTCACAAGATGTTACTCTTTCAAATGGTAGGGAAAATACTGCTATCTTGGCGGGGAAAGGGGCTGATTATGATGCTGCTTATTATTGTTATAACTTAACCGAAGATGGTGTATCCGTCGGCACTTGGTATCTACCTTCTTATAAAGAATTATGGGCTGGTTGGAACGCTCTTGGTACTGATGTTTTTCCTAGTGGTGCTTACTGGTCTTCTACTGAGCAGTCCAGCGAAGGATTATCTGAGAACCTTGCCTGGTTTTTGTTGCACGACTTCCCAGACGTCCGTTATATGCACTACCTATTTAAGAGTAATGAATATTATGTTCGTTGTTTGCGCTAATTTTTTAATTTTTTTATTTTTTCTATGCTAGAATAGTCCTCATGACACAGAGCGAGGCATTGGATATTTTAAAACTTGGTTACAATGTTTTTTTGACCGGTCCGGCCGGAAGTGGTAAAACACATTTACTAAATAAATACATTAATTTTTTGAAGGATAATTATGTGGAGGTGGGGATTACGGCTTCTACTGGTATTGCCGCCACTCATATGGGCGGGACCACTATTCATTCTTGGACAGGGATGGGGATAAAAGATTCCTTAAGCAGGGGAGATCTGGATGAATTAAAATCCAGAAAATATTTGCGAGACAGATTTGAGCGAACGCAAGTTCTAGTCATAGATGAGGTTTCCATGCTTCACCATTTTCGTTTGGATTTGATAGATGAAATTTGTCGGCAGATGAAAAATATTGATGCGCCATTTGGAGGGATGCAGGTTATACTTTGTGGTGATTTTTTTCAATTACCGCCTGTTGCTCGTTTTGGTGAGCCAGCCGCCAAGTTTGCTTATGAATCAGAAATCTGGCAAGGCGCTAATTTTAAAATTTGTTATTTAGAAGAGCAGCATCGCCAAACGGATTCATTTTTTTTGAAAGTGTTAAATGAAATCAGAGGAAATAGATTATCACCTGAGGGGTTAAAATTTTTAACTGACAGAAAAAATAAAAAAAGTTTCCAGGGTGGTGAGCCAACCAGGTTACATACCCACAATATTGATGTTGATTTAATAAATCAAGCAGAACTTCAGAAGCTCCATGGGCAACAGAGAGAGTATTCTATGGAAAGCAAGGGTAGAAAACCACTAGTAGATTCTTTAAAGAAAAGTTGTTTAGCACCAGAAGTTTTAAGACTAAAAATTGGCGCCAAAGTTATGTTTGTAAAAAATAATTTTGAAGAAGGTTATGTGAATGGAACCCTTGGCAAAATAACAGCTTTTGACTATGATGGTCCAATAGTTACAACTTTGACCGGTAAAAATATTCATGTTAAACCAGCTAGCTGGATGATAGAGGAAGAGGGTAAGCCCAAGGCTACTATTGGCCAATATCCATTGCGTTTAGCCTGGGCAATCACTGTTCATAAAAGTCAGGGTATGAGCTTGGATGCCATTGAAGTAGACCTTTCTAAATCTTTTGAGCGCGGTATGGGTTATGTGGCTTTATCCAGAGTTCGGTCTCTGGACGGACTGACCTTACTTGGTTTAAATGATATCGCTACGGAGGTACGAGGCGAGGTTCTCGATTTCGATCAAGAACTAAAGAAAATTTCTAATAAACATTTAGCGGAAATGCATTCACTTTCAGATTTGGAAAGACAGAATAGGCAAAAAAAGTTTATTCAAGGTATTTCTCCAGCTCGCACAGCTGGTGGAAAAATTAAAAAGAAGAAAATTTCTACCTTTGAGGAGACCAGAAAATATTTGGAAGCCGGACTAAACTTGAATGAAATTGCTAACGCTAAGGGGTCAAAAATTGGTACGGTGTTAGATCATTTGGAAAAACTTTTAGACGAAGACCCCGCCTTGGATATTAAACATCTAGAAGGGGAGATTTCTATAAATAAGTTTAAGAAAATATACAAAGTCTTTAATGATATTTATGGGGATAATAGGGAACTTCGTTTGTCTCCCGTCATGAAACTCTTAGGCGGGGAAAATTCTGGTTACCTTTTTGAAGATCTTCGCCTGGTGCGCTTGTTTTTAAAAAAGAAAGGGCTATAGTAAACTAAATTATGATTTTAAATAAATTCTCAGATATTTATAAAAGATTTGAAAGGTATATATCTGCTATCGGAGTGATATACGGATTTATTTTTACATCTCTAACTTTAACCAGGGTGGATGCGTGGGTAGAAAATTTTTGGATTGTGATAAACCTATTAATTGCTGGTTTGGGTATTTTTGTTCTAACCTTTTATGAAAATAGGTTTCAAAAACAGTTAGATACTGGAAGAAAAAATAAAGATGTGGCAGAAGCTGACAAGCAAAGACTCCATTTTTATTTAATATTAATTATCCAATTTGCTTTTGGTGGCCTCTTTTCTACTTTCTTTGTTTTTTATTTAAGAAGTGCATCCCTCATTGATGGTTGGATTTTTCTTTTCTTACTTTTAATTTTACTTATTGGTAATGAAATTTGGATGAAACACTATTCCAGATTAACTTTTCAAATCAGTGTTCTTTTTATTTCCTTATATTTATTTTTAATTTTCCTTTTACCAGTCTTATTTCATAGACTGGGTGCTGATCTATTTGTTATTAGCGGAATACTTAGCCTCATAATTTCATTTTTGTTTACCTTATTACTTAGAAAATTTGCTAAGGAAAAGTTTAAATATAGCCATAGAAGTTTAAAGATAAGTGTTATGGGTTTATTTGTTTTGATGAACGTTTTGTATTTTACCAATATTATTCCACCTATTCCCTTATCATTAAAACAAGCTGGCGTTTATCATAGTATTACGCGAGTTGATTCTGTCAGTTATGAGGCAACAGCCGAGCCCACTGTTTGGTCAGATTATTTTAATCGCTATCCGGTTTTTCACAAAAGAGCTGGTGAGCCAGCTTACGTTTTTAGCTCTATTTTTTCACCAATAAAGTTTGATACTAAGATAGTTCATCAGTGGCAATACTATGATGAAGTAAATAAGAAATGGCTAGATTCTAGCAAAATAGTTTTATCTATTACTGGCGGTCGGGAAAATGGTTACCGTCTTTATTCTTCTAAGAGTGTGATTGAACCGGGTCTTTGGCGAGTGGAGGTTATGACTTTGGATGGAAAAGTCCTGGGCAAAATAAATTTTAAAGTGGAGGCTGCTTTTAGCACACCTGAGCTTGTAAATAAGTCTTTGTAAACATAATACTATATAGTTGAAATGATAAATAAATAATGTTAATCTTTTGGAAACCCTTTGTAATGAGATGAAGGGGAAAAACAAGGAGGACGCGGTATGGGAAAGCAGAAGTGGGGGAAGAGTCGTCGGTCCGGTGATTGGCAGCAGAGAAATGTCGGCCATCGGCACGACAAACATCGGCCGCAGCAGGGAAGGGACAACGGCAAGAAGCGCTGAAGGTCTCGCGGTCTCAAGAAAACGGGCGGCACTCGGGTTATTGTAACCCTAGTGCCGCCCGACTTTTATTATGCTATAATACCAAGAGTCGTTTTATTTATAAATTTATTAATTAATCGGAGAGGTTACTCTCCAAAAAACAAAAAAATGGCAGAGAAAAAAGTGTCAGCATTTATGCAACCAAAGAAGTTGAGCGTCGAATTAGAAGCAGTTGTTGGTAAGGGTCCAATGCCTCGTTCTGAAATCGTTAAGAAGCTTTGGGTTTATATCAAAGGTAATAATCTTCAGGATGCTAAGGATAAAAGAATGATCAATTGTGACGCTAAGCTTAAGCCTATCTTTGGTGACAAGGTTCACATGATGAAAATGGCTGGCTTTATCGGCAAGCACATTTCCTAAGTAACTATTACGGAGTGAAAACATAATCAAATTTTTTCTCCTCAATCAAAAATACCACCTTTTAAGGGGTGGTATTTTTGATTGAGTTATTTAATACGGGACGAACCCGTGATTAATTATGCTCTAGAAACGTTTACAGCTGCAGGACCTTTTGGAGTCTCTTCAGTGTCAAACGATACAGCATCTCCTTCTCTTAGGTCTGCGAAAGCAACACCTGAAAGAGAATTGCTATGGAAGAATAAATCCTTCGCTAAGCCTTCTCCGGTGATGAAACCGAAACCTTTGTCAGAGACCAATTTCTTTATTGTACCAGTCATTGATTTTTGATTAAGTTGATAAAATACAAACGATTGATATGTTTAAGAAAATCGACTAAAGTTCTAAATTCACACCTCTATTTGATAAGGGCAAGTATAGCATAGGACCTTGTTAAAAGTCAAGGGCCAGCTTCCTTCTATTAGAAGGTAGGGTGGATAAATGGCTTGACATATATATACTATTAGTATAAGATAGGCGGACATTAGCAAGAGTGAGTTACGGGGGAAAGTATTTAGAAGTTTAACAAATTTCACTTGCTTATCATAAGAAAAAGATAAATTTTATCAATTTATAAAGACGCCTTTGTCGGAGAGGTGTTTTTTGTCGTTTTGCGTTTAATTTTTTATTAATTTATTAAATCAATTATGAAATCAGTCATCACCAGAGAGAAAAAGTATTTTGGAAAGTTCAAGGCTCCACTTATCACTCCGCCCAACATGGTCTCACATCAGACGGAGTCTTTTAAATGGTTGCTAGAAAAAGGACTTGCTGAAGTTTTTAAAGAATTTTCACCAATCACAGATTACGCCACAAAGAAATTTGAACTTTCTTTTACAGCATTTGAAATTTCTAAGCCAAAGTATAATGAGCATTATGCTAAGGACAATAAAATCTCCTACGAAGGACAGCTTAAAGCTAAGGTTCTTCTAAAAAACAAAATCCTCTCCACTGAGAAGGAACAAGAAATATTTTTGACGGATATTCCACTGATGACTGATCATGGAACTTTCATCATCAATGGTATCGAAAGAGTTATTGTGCCACAGCTAGCTCGCTCATTTGGTATGTTCTTTACAACCAATGAAGTTAAGGGTAAGAACTATTTTGGAGCCAAGATTATCCCATCTCGTGGTGCTTGGATTGAAATAGAGTCTGATGCTGATGATTTGATTTACGTTAAGATAGACAAAAAGAGGAAATTTTCCATCACCTCACTCCTCAGAGTTTTAGGGGCTACTGACAAGCAAATGGTAGAGGCTTTTAAAGATAATGAACCAGCTTTGAAAGCGATGGAGCTAAACTTGGCTAAAGATCACGCCAAGACCACTGATGATTCTTACGTGGAGATTTATAAAAGATTAAGAGACGGTGATCTAGCTACTGCTGAGAATGCCAAGGAATTTATAAATGGTATTTTTAGTGCTGATCGTTATGATATTTCTAAGGTGGGACGTTTTCGTTTCAATAAGAGATTTTCCAAGAGCATGGATGTCAAAGAGCTTGATCGTAAAACCATAAATCTGGAAGATGTTTACACTATTATTACTAAAGTTGTTTCTTTGAACCATGATGAAGATGCTGTTGAAGATGATATTGATCATTTGGGTTCTAGGCGAGTTCGTTTTGTGGGAGAACTTTTCCAAGCTAAAGTTAGAATCGGTATGTCTCAGATGAAGAGAAATATTCAAGACAGAATGTCCACTATTGATCCAGACATTACTATGCCGGTGAATTTTATTTCACCAAGACCACTTCAGGCTAGAATAAAAGAATTCTTTACTACCAACCAGTTGTCCCAGTTTATGGCGCAAGAAAACATTGTGCAAGAAATTGAACACCTTAGAACTTTGTCCGCACTTGGACCCGGTGGACTTACTCGTGAGCGTGCCGGCTTTGAAGTTCGTGACGTTCACCCTTCACATTATGGCCGTGTCTGTCCTATCCATACTCCAGAAGGACCAAACATCGGTTTGATTTTACGTCTTTCTGTTTATGCTAAGGTCAATGATTTTGGAATGATTGAAACCCCTTATGCTAAAGTTAAAAATGGAGTAGTAACAGATGAGGTGAAATATTTAAATGCTTTAGAAGAAGAAAACTTTAAGATTGCTCACGCCGCTACTCGCACTGATGCTAAAGGAAAAATAATTGATAAAGAAGTAGAGGTTCGTGTTAACGGTGTCCCTACTGTAGTTAACAGTGAAGATGTGGATTTCATGGACGTGGCTACTAACCAAGCTTTTTCTATCGCTACTTGCCTTATTCCTTTCTTAAACCACGATGATGCTAACCGAGCGCTCATGGGTTCTAACATGCAGAAACAAGCTGTTCCATGTTTGAGGCCTCAGGCTCCATTGGTAGCTACTGGTATTGAAGAAGAAGCAGCTAGATATACTGGTAGACTTATTTATGCTGAAGAGGATGGTGAAGTTACTTATCTTGGTTCTAAAAAAATAAAGATTACTAATAGCAAAGATAAAGAAAAGGAATATGATTTAGTTCAATTTTCAAGAACAAACAGCTTTACTGTTTTCCATCAGAGACCAGTGGTTTCTTTTGGACAGAAAGTAAAGAAAGGTGATTTGCTTGCTGATACCTCTTCATCTGATAAGGGTCAAGCCGCTATTGGTCAAAACATTTTGATTGCTTTCATGTCATGGTCAGGATCAAACTATGAAGATGCTATCATCCTTTCTGAAAGATTGGTTAAAGACAGTAAATTTACTTCTATTCACATAGAAGAATTTGTTGTAAACGTTCGTGATACAAAGCTAGGACCGGAAGTAACAACTCATGATATTCCAAACGTTGGTGAAGCTAAATTAAAAAACTTGGATGAAGATGGTATCGTCCGTGTGGGAGCTGAGGTTCGCCCAGGTGATATTATTGTCGGTAAAATTACGCCAAAAGGTGAGACTCAGTTAACTCCAGAAGAGAGATTATTGCGATCAATCTTCGGTGAGAAAGCTAGAGATGTAAAAGATACTTCCAAGAGATTGGAAGGAGGAAAGAAAGGAAGGATTGTTTCTGTTAAAGTTTTCTCAAGAGAGAAAGGAGACAAATTGGAAAGTGGAATCATTAAGAGAATCCACATTGAGGTGGCGGAACTCCGCAGTATTTCAGTGGGAGACAAGCTCTCTGGACGCCACGGAAACAAAGGAGTTATTTCTAAGATTTTACCAGAGGAAGATATGCCTTATATGCCAGATGGTAGACCAGTAGATATGATTTTGACTCCACTTGGAGTGCCTTCACGTATGAACTTGGGACAGATTTTGGAACTTCACCTTGGATTGGCCGCTAACACTTTGAACTATCAAGCTATTGTTCCTCCGTTTGCTGGAGCAACTGATCAAGAGATTAAGGCGGAATTAGTGAAGGCTGGTTTCCAAGAAAGTGGAAAGATGAAACTTTATGATGGCCGAACTGGTGATAAATTTAATCAGGAAGTAGCGGTTGGTTATATGTATATCTTGAAACTGCACCATGAAGTCGAAGACAAGATTCATATGCGTTCTATCGGACCATACTCTCTTATTACTCAACAGCCACTTGGAGGACGGGCTCAAGGAGGAGGTCAGAGATTTGGAGAAATGGAAGTCTGGGCCTTACTTGGTCACGGTGCCGCTCACACCTTGCGAGAAATGTTGACTATAAAATCTGATGATATTGTCGGACGTTCTGCAGCCTTTGATTCTATTGTGAAGGGTGAAAGAATAAAACAACCGAACATTCCTGCCTCGTTTAACGTTCTTCTCAACAACTTGAGAGGATTGGGTCTTGACGTTGAACTATTGAAAAATAAAAAATTTACCAGCGAAAATGATGAGAGATAAATAAAATAAAAATCATTAATTAAAAAAACTATGAATAATAAAAATAAAAATATCGAGTTCAATGATTTTGATGCTATCTCTCTAAAGGTTGCTTCTCCTGAAGTAATTAAAGGCTGGTCATATGGTGAAGTCACCAGACCAGAGACTATTAACTATCGTACTCAACGTTCAGAAAAGAGTGGTCTATTTGATGAAAAGATTTTTGGTCCAGATAAAGATTACGAATGTTATTGTGGTAAATATAAAGGTATTCGTTACAAAGGAATTATTTGTGAAAAATGTGGAGTAGAAATCACTCGTTCTATTGTGCGCCGAGAAAGAATGGGTCATATTGAATTAGCTAGCCCAGTTTCTCACATCTGGTTCTTACGTGGTATTCCTTCAAAGATTGGAACTATTTTAGGCATGACTACTGGTGATTTAGAAAAAGTCATCTATTTTGCCGGTTATATCATCACCGTTGCCCATGAAATAGAAAGGGAGAGAATTCTCAAGGATATTGATAATGAATTTAAGCAAAAAGTTAAAACCGTTCAGGATGAGAAGACTAAAGAAGCTTTGAAGGAACTTTTGATCAATGCTAAAAAAGAAGTGGAAGGCATTAGAGAAGGTGTGGTGATAGATGAAGTTCTCTATCATAAGTATTCCATGAAATATGGTTCTTTATTTGAAGCTTCTATTGGTGCAGAAGCAATTTATGATATCTTAAAAAATCTTAACTTGGTAGATCTTGAGAAAAAGTTAGAGGAGCAATTGGAAAAAACTGGTTCATTAGAAAGAGAGAAGATAAATAAAAGAATTTCTTTGGTTCGTTCCATGAGAGAGGCTAACGTTAAGCCTGAGTGGATGTTTTTGACTCGCGTGCCAGTAATTCCTCCAGCTTTGAGGCCAATGGTGCCATTAGATGGTGGCCGTTATGCTACATCAGATGTGAATGATCTTTACCGCCGAGTGATAAACAGAAATAACCGTCTGTTAAAACTAAAAGAAATAAAAGCGCCAGAAGTTATTTTAAGAAATGAAAAAAGAATCTTGCAGGAAGCTGTGGATTCATTGATTGATAACTCTATCAGAAGTGGTAATGATGCTTTCTCGGCTGTTGGTAATTCTCAGAAGAGAGCTTTGAAATCTCTGGCGGATAACCTAAAAGGTAAACGTGGACTTTTCCGAGCAAACTTACTTGGTAAGCGTGTGGACTATTCTGGACGTTCAGTGATTGTGGTTGGTCCAGAGTTAAAACTTAATCAATGTGGTTTGCCAAAACATATGGCTTTGGAACTTTTCCGACCGTTTGTTATTTCTGAATTATTGAAAAAAGAATTAGCTTTTAACATTCGTGGAGCTGGACGTCTTATAGATGACGGTATTCCAGAAGTTTGGGCTATCCTTGAAGAAATTATTGAAAATAAATATGTGCTCTTGAACCGAGCGCCTACTTTGCACCGTTTGGGTATCCAAGCTTTCAAACCAGTTTTGATTGAAGGATCTGCTATTCAGGTTCACCCTCTTGTTTGTACCGCTTTCAATGCGGACTTTGATGGAGACCAGATGGCTGTTCACGTACCGCTTGGTGAAGAAGCTCAGATAGAAGCTCATGAAATAATGGCCGCTGATAAAAATATTCTTAAGCCTGGAAACGGTGAGCTTACTGTTTCAGCCAAGCTTTTGGATATCGTCCTTGGTTGTTATTGGATGACTAAAGAAGTTGTTGGAGAAATAGGTGAAGGTAAATATTTTGCCTCACCAAACATGGCTATCACTACTTTTGATTTTGGTGCTATTTCTCTCCGAGCTAAAATATTTGTTCTGGGTACCGGTAAAGCAAGATATGCTCACTTTGAAGGTAAGCCATTTGAAACCACTGTTGGTAGAATTTTGTTCAACAGCACTTTGCCAACAGATTATCCTTTTGTGAACAAAGAAATTACCAAGAAGACTATGTCTGCTATTCTTGATGATTTGATAAACAAATATGGCATCACAAATATTCCAAAGGTTTTAGACAAGATTAAGGCTTTTGGTTTCAAATACGCCACTTATTCTGGAGTAACTTGGGGTATTGATGACTTGAATATACCAGTAGAAAAGCCGGAAGTTATCGCTCAAGCTAAAGCCAAGTCTTTGGAAGTTTTGAATCATTATAATGAAGGATTTTTGACTGAAGAAGAAAAACTTCGTAAGAATATTGAAATTTGGCACGGAGCTAAAAACGAATTGGAGAAGCTTATTCCAAAAACTTTGAATCCAAATGGTTCTGTTTCTGACATGTGGGTATCTGGTGCTCGAGGTTCGCTTGGAGCTATTACTCAGATGGCTGGTATGAAAGGTTTGATTCAAAATACCGCTGGTGAGACCATTGAGTTCCCAGTTATCGGTTCTATGAAAGAAGGTTTGACCCCAATTGAGTATTTCATTACGACTCACGGTTCTCGAAAGGGTTTGACTGACACCGCTCTTAACACCGCTAAGGCTGGATATTTGACTCGTAGACTATTTGACGTGGCGCAAGATATTGTAATCAAAGAAGCTGATTGTAAGACTAAAGAAAGCATCTGTATAAAAAACAGTAATGAATTTGAATCAGGTGTTTCTGTCGCTAAGCATATTCGTGGAAGAATATTGGCCGCTGATGTAGTAAGTAAGACTGGTGAAGTCCTATTTAAAAAGGGACATCTCTTAAAGAAAGATGAAGCGCAGAGAGTAGAGACTGAATGCCAAGGTGAAGTTTTTGTTCGCTCACCTTTGACTTGTAAAACTGTGCACGGAGTTTGTGCCGAGTGTTACGGATCAGATCTTGGACGAGGGGAACTTATTGGTCTTGGTGAAGCAGTGGGAACTGTGGCGGCTCAAGCTATTGGAGAGCCTGGAACTCAGCTAACTATGCGTACTTTCCACTCTGGAGGTACAGCATCTGTTGGTGGAGATATTACTCAAGGTTTGCCTCGTGTGGAAGAAGTTTTTGAAAAGAGAAAACCAAAGTCTTCAGCTATGGTGTCAAAATGTGATGGTGTAGTTTCTGGAGTCAAAGATATGGGTAAGGATAAAATTATTACAGTTTTACCTGAAATTGAAGATAAGGCTAAAGGTAAAAAGTCCGCCGAGTTGGAATATGAATTTAGTTTTAAAAGAATTCCACTTGTTAAGGTTGGTGATAAGGTGAAGAAGGGTCAGTTACTAACTGATGGTTCAGCTGATATTGATGAACTCTTCAAATATGCTGGAAAGGAAAAGACTATGAGTTATGTTATTACTGAAGTTAACAAACTTTACGAACTTCAGGGAGAAGCTGTTTCCAGAAAGCATATTGAAATTATTGTGAAGCAGATGTTTTCTAGAATGAAAGTTAAAGATCCAGGTGATACTACCGTATCTGAAGGTGATGTTATAGATGAACTAGATTATCGTCTTGAGAATGAGGAGGCTGAGGCTAAGGGTGTTAAAATAATGCGAGCTGAGCCAATAGTGATGGGTATCACTGAAGCTTCTCTAGCTCGTAGAAGCTTCTTGTCTGCTGCTTCTTTCCAACACACAAATAGAGTTTTGATTAACAATGCCGTTCGCGGTTCTGTGGATAGACTTGTTGGTCTAAAAGAAAACGTTATTATTGGTAGACTTATTCCTGCCGGAACTGGTCATCCTGATTCTCCTAAATTTAAAATGGTAGCTGACTTTATGAAGGAGTTGAATGCAGAGAGAGGAGAGGAATAGAGCTTGTGTTATAATTGTAGGTGTTATTAATAATTAATTTAATCTCCTATGAAAACATATCAAAAAGGTTTCGTCATTCCTCTCATAGTCTCTATTATAGCTATTTTAATTATTGGCGGCGTGGTGTTTGTGACCACAAATAAAAAAGTAGAAGCACCAGTGGTAGATAATCCAATTGCTACCACTAGTCCTATTATTGGCGGAGATAAAGATGAACACGGCTGTCTTGGTCCGGCCGGATATTCTTGGTGTGCGGTGAAAAATAAGTGCTTGAGAGTTTGGGAAGAAAAATGTGAGACTATTCCTGTTTCAACTAGTACAACACCAACCAAAGTATGTCAAAAGGATAATGATTGTGCTGGTATAGCTTGTAAGGATATAGATGAGCTAATTCAAAGTAGGTGTATTAGGGGTGTTTGTACTCAAACAAAATCTTGTTTTGATTATGTAACAAATCCTGTGGCCTGTACTATGGATGCTAAGATGTGCTCAGATGGTAGTTACGTTGGACGCTCTGGTCCGAATTGTGAATTTGTATGTCCAAAATAAATAATAATGTCCACACCAGTAGAAAAAATTAAAGAAAGATTGAGTATCGTGGATCTTTTGGGTACCTATATTAAATTGGATAAGGCTGGGAAAAATATGAAAGCGAGGTGCCCATTTCATAACGAGAAAACACCCTCATTTTTTGTGTCACCAGACCGTGATTCATATTATTGTTTTGGTTGTGGGGCTAAAGGTGATATTTTTACTTTTGTGCAAGAATTTGAAGGTTTAGATTTTTTTGGAGCTCTAAAATTATTGGCCGAGAGAACTGGAGTAGAGCTGACGCGAGAGAATGTTCAGATGAGAAACGAGAAAGAGGCAATATTTAATGCCCTAGAAGCCGCCACTCAATTCTTTGAATCAAACCTACCAAAGTCAAATAGTGCTTTAAAATATTTAGAAAAAAGAGGATTAACAGAAAAGACCATTAAGGAATGGCGGATTGGTTTTGTGGCTGATGATTGGCGTACTCTTTATGATTATTTAACTGTTAGGAAATTTACTGATAGTGAAATAGAACAAGCTGGTTTGATAAAGAGAAATGAACGAAGTTTTTATGATACTTTCCGCGGACGGATTATGTTTCCTATTCGAGATAGTGCTGGCCGAGTGGTGGGTTTTTCTGGACGTATTTTACCGGAGAATGATGATGGAAAGACAGCAAAATACTTGAACAGCCCAGAAACCGCTGTGTTTAATAAAAGCCGAATTCTTTACGGTTTCGATTTAGCTAAATTAGCTATAAAGAAGTTTGACTATGCGGTGATTGTAGAAGGGCAGATGGATATCATTATGTCCCATCAGGCTGGTTTCTTGAATGTGGTTGCCACCTCTGGTACGGCTTTGACACCTGAGCATCTTACTTTACTTAGAAGAATTTCTAATAGAGTGATTATGGCCTTTGATGCAGATAAGGCGGGTTTTAATGCTGCCACCAAGGCTTATCAGTTGGCTTTATCTCTTGGTATGGAAGTAAAGATCGCTGAATTCAAGGAGGGTAAAGATCCAGCTGATGTGATTTTAAGTGCTGGTGGAAAGGAAAAGTTTAAGGAAGCCTTAAAGGATTCTATGCATATTGTGGATTTTTATTTAACCAAGATTTCATTAGAGAAATTAGACGAAAGAAAAGCTGGTCAAGAAGTCAGAGAAAAGATTTTACCCTTACTGGCTTTGATTGAGAGCAATATTGAAAAATCACATTGGGTAAAAAAAATAAATGAGAAATTAGGAATAAAAGAAGATGCTATTTGGGAAGATTTGAAAAAAGTTAAAATTGAGCCTGGGGTCTCTGGAGCAGAAACCAAAATAATTAATTTAAATAATCAAGTGGCAGGGGAGAGAGTCGATTCTATTGAGCGCCGAGTGTTTGGGGTAATAAATTGGCAAGAAAAAGATGTAGAAAGAATAATTGATATCGATAAATCCAAATCTAGAACAAGAGAAATAATAGGTGAGGATAATTTTAAAAAGTGGCAGACAGTATCAGGGCAAATTTTAAATGAAGCCACCTTTGAAGCTGAGCAGTATTATGATAAAAAGAAGATACAGGGGGTCCTAGATGAACTTTTAATGGAACTTGAAAAGGAGTATGTGAAGAGAGATTTGGTGATAACAATGGGAGAAATGGTCAAGGCCGAGAAAGAAAAGGATTTTAAAAAACGTGATATAATGGCTGGCAAGTGTAATGAAATTACTAAAAAATTAGCTAAATTAAAATAAAATGGCAAAAAAGAAAATAGCAAAAAAAATAATTAAAAAAAATACAAAACCCTTACCAAAGAAAGCAGTAAAAGTGGTGAAAAAAGTTAAAGCGGCTAAAAAAACAGTGTCATCTAAAACTGTTAGTTCAAAATCTATCAGTGGATCTAAAAAGGGTGTTGATAAAAAAAGAGAGTTTGAAATTAAAACCTTAAAACTTTTGACCAAGGGCCGAGAAAGAGGCTTTGTTACGTATGATGAAATTCTGAAGGAATTCCCAAACATTGAGATGGACGTTACTTTTCTTGATGAACTTTATAACCGCCTTTCTACTACTGGTGTGGATGTATTGGAGGGTGGCGGTATGTTGGATATAGAAAAAGAAGAAGAGTTGATAAAAAAATATGCTTATGGTGGGCGAGGTGATTCCAGTTATGATTCTATTCAAATGTATTTGAAGGAGATAGGTCAGTATCCTTTAATTTCTGCTAGCATGGAAAAGGACCTAGCTCGCAAAATTCAGCTTGGTGATGAGGAAGCTAAAAATCTTTTAGCTAGAGCAAACTTGCGTTTGGTGGTTTCTATTGCAAAAAAATATGTTGGTCGCAGTGCTGATTTGACTTTGCTTGATTTGATTCAGGAAGGAAACCTTGGTTTGTTTAAAGCAGTAGATAAATTTGATTGGACTAAGGGTTATAAATTCTCTACTTATGCTACCTGGTGGATAAGACAAGCCATAACTAGAGCGTTGGCTGATCAAAGCCGAACCATTCGTGTGCCAGTGCACATGGTGGAGACAATTGCCAAATATAAACAATGTGTAAGAAGATTGTCCACTGATCTTGGACGTGATCCCTTACCTGAGGAAATTGCTACAGAAATGGGTATTGAAATTGATAAGGTTTATAATATTGAAAAGATTGATCAAGACACTGTTTCGTTAGAAACTCCGGTTGGTGACGACGGTGATGATGGTAAATCTACTCTTGGAGACTTTGTTTCTGATGATAAGATTTTATCCCCTGACCAAGAATCCTCCAGAAGAATTCTAAGCGACCAAGTAAAAGAGATATTAAGTGATCTGTCTTTGAAAGAAAGAAAGATATTAGAGATGAGACATGGTTTGACAGACGGGGTTACTCATACTTTGGAAGAGGTGGGTAAGGAGTTTGGCGTCACCCGTGAACGCATAAGACAGATTGAAGCTAAAGCGCATGAAAAAATTCGTGTCCACGGTAAAATAAATCGTTTACATAATTACTAAATAAAAATATGTCTAGAGAAATTGTAATAAAAAATGAACAAGAGGGGGAGATGATAAAAAGTCTGGAGGCGAGGAGTGATACCAAGGCTGAGAGGATTAAGCGCATGTTAAAATTTCCAGATCTGACAAAAAAGGAAAATTCGCCGGTTAAATTTTTGTTTGATCAGATACTAAGAATACCGAGATTTAAAGATTTTGATTTGGTGGATTTTCCTCGTATCGTGACCGTGGCTGAAAATTTTGATCTTTTAAACGCGCCCAAGGACCATCCTAGCCGTGGAGAAACGGATACTTATTATATTGATGAGACGCATATTTTAAGAACGCAGATGACTGTGATGTGGTCATATTATCTAAAAGATCCAGAGGTCTTAAAAAGATTGGAAACGGAAGGTGAAGTCTCCGCTCTATCTAAGGGAATAGTTTTCAGAAAAGATGAAATTGATCGGCATCATTTTCCTGCTTTTCATCAAATAGACGGTCTTTATATTTGTAAAAGGTCTAAAAAAGTTATCACTTTAGAAGATCTAGAAGCAGTACAAGTAGATATGGCCAAGAGCGTTTTGGGTGATAATATTGAGTATAAATTTTTAGTTGATTCTTTTCCTTTTACTACTCCGTCTGTAGAAATGGACGTTATGTTTAATGGTGATTGGATGGAAGTAAATGGTGCCGGTTTAGTGCACCCTCAAGTATTGAAAAATTTTGGTTTAGATCCAGAAGTTTATAATGGTTGGGCCTTTGGTTTTGGTGATAGACTGGCGATGATAAAAATGGGCATACCAGATATTCGTATTTTATGGTCTGAGGATCCCAGAATTACCAGTCAGTTTAAAGATATTGATAGTAAATTTAAAGAAGTAAGTAGATATCCAGAAACCTCTAGGGATATTTCCTTTATTATTGATAAGGGCATAAACCTTAATAATTATTATGAGATAGTCCGTGATTTTGCGGAAAACCTGATTGAAGAAGTAAAATTGATTGATCAATTTGAGAATGATGCTAAATTCGGAACAGGCAAAAAATCATACACTTTCAGAATTACTTATCGTTCTCATGAGAGAACTCTGACAAATGAGGAAGTAAATAAAATTCAAGCACAGATTATCGCCAAAACTCAAACCGAATTACAAGCGGTTATCAGATAAAACTATTAAAATTTTGTCGGTAGGTGGATAATTATTTACTAAATATCTTTTAAGATGTTATAATCTTGGTATTATGTTTTATTTATTATCAGGTTTAGGTCTCTGGCCAATTTTATTAATAATTTTATTAGTTATTGTCTTTGTAAAAATTAGTAATCTAAAACTAAGAATTACTAAATTAGAGTTGGAATTAAGACCCCGGGTAAAATCTTTGCCGGTTTCTAATGACACACCAATTAGCTCTCCGCGCCCAGTTCCTATTGTAGTTCCAGATGTGGAAAATGCTTTCGTAAATTGGCTTAAAGAAGATTGGTTACAAAAACTTGGTGGATTTTTGCTTTTAATTGGTTTTGGGTGGTTTGCTACTTATGCTTTTATGAACGATTGGATTGGACCGGCAGGAAGAATAACTTTAGGTGTCATTCTTGGAGTAATCATTTTAGCTTTAGGAACCTGGAGAATCAAGAAGTATCTTAATCAGGGGGGAATTTTCCTGGTTCTTGGTTCTGCTGTTATTTTACTTACGGTTTTTGCCGCTCAGGAAAAGTATGATATGTTTATTCCTGCTATTGCTCTTGGAATAATGTTTCTAAGTGCTGCCTACGTAGCATTAGTGAGTGTAAGGTATGATTCATTTGCTGTAGCTCTTTCCGGTTTAATCCTCTCGGTTGCCGCACCGCTTTTGGCTGGTGGCTCAAATAATAACGTTGCTCTATTCTCCTATCTCTTAGTGGTTGTCTTAGGTATTATTTGGATTGTTGCTATTAAGAAAAATTGGGGTAGTTTGATTTTTTATGGTTTACTGACTGTATTTTTGTACAGCTTGCCACTTATTGTTGATAGTAGTTATTTTGGTTCTGATGGGGAAGTTATATTAAATTTTGCCTACGTTTTTGCCTTGATATTCTTTGTTGCTAGTTTGGTGAACATTCTAATATCAAAAGATGGTGGTATCAAATCATTTTTGTCGGTAGCTGTTGGTAATGGTATTTTTCTGTTAGCTTGGATTGTCGCTTTTGTGCCACCAGAGTGGCAAGTGATGATGATTGCCCTGTGGATGATCATTTTTGCTATCGGTGCTTTCTACCTCTTTATTAAGACAGGTGTAAAAAGTGTTTTCTACGTTTATGCTGGTGTTGCGGTAGTAATGCTTGCCACAGCTACCGGGATACAATTTGATGGCCCCGCTTTGACTTTTGCCTACACGATCGAAAGCTTCCTAGTGCCGATTCTTTTCTATTACGTAACTAAGGACTTAAAAACTTCTGCAAGATTATCCCTACTCTTGATTGGACCAGTGTTTCTTTCTCTTGAGAATCTTTCTAATTATGCTGATAGTAATATTGTTCTTACTAAGGACTTTTTTGTTCTTGCGTTGATTACGGTTGTTCTACTGAGCCTTGGTTTTATTTATAGAAATATCAAGAAAACAGAAAAAACATTAGACTTTATTATTGATAATATACTTTTGATTGCTGGCTCCGTCTATGTTTATATTTTATTGTGGTTATCTCTTCATATTATTATTGCTATTCCAGCTACCGCTACTACTTTTTCTTTAATTATATTTACCGCTATTGGGCTTGTTAAATATTTTTATGGCATATCTGTTGGTAGTAGAGTTTTGAGAAATTATGGTGGTATCTTTCTTGGGCTCGTGGTTCTCAGGTTACTTTTTATAGACGTTTGGGGAATGGATATGGGGGCTAGAATTATTGTTTTCTTTTTAGTGGGAATACTTCTTATGAGCACAGCTTTTATTGGTAAAAAAATTAAGTCTGGTTTTGTGGAAAAAGCTTAATATAAAAAAATGAAAATATTAAAAATACCCTTAATTTTTCTTGTTGTAATTTTAGTTGTCTTATCTTTTTTTAGTGTAACAAAAGCTGGGACTATCTCACTTGATACTATAGTTAGAGAAGCAATCACTGCTTACCGTAAGTATGTAGAGGTGAAAATTCCTAAGATAGCAGTACCTACAGTTGTGGAAGTTCCTTTGACAGAGACTAATCTGGAACGTTTTGACTTTTTGGTTTTTGATAAAAGTATTAATACCTTTGAACCGTCCGTTTTTTTGGTAGACAGAAAGGTGAATCCACTTTCTGTTTATATTACAGATTTAATTACTGAAAGTTTTATCCCTAAGGCGGAAACTGTTTTAGATAACAATGAATCAACCTACGTGGACATGCCTATTTTTGGTGATAACATTGGGACGGTACAAATAACCATTAAGGGTAAGGAGGTGTTTACTTCAGATTCCTTATATTTACTTTTAGATAATTACGTAGCCTTGCCAAACACGGTGAATATTTTAGCTGGCACTGAAGATAATCTTAAGACGGTCTTAGCCACAAAAAAAATGGATGCATCAGCAGTTTATTTTCCAAAAACTACGGCTCAAAAATGGGTAATCTATTTAACATATGGTCAGCCACTTAGGATTACAGAATTACGTCTTGGTGCAGGTTTTTCTTCTATTGATTCCTATAAATTAAGATTTCTAGCTCAGCCAAATCACCAGTATGGAATTTATTTTGATCCGGATAGACGAGTTAGTGTTCTGACTGGGGAATCTGGAAATCTGGGTGATAATTCTGACGTTTTGAAATTAATGACTGGTCCCAGCGTGAATAATCTGAGTTATGTTATTGCAGATGTGGATGGTGACGCTATTCCAGATGTGATTGATAATTGTGTCTCTATTGCTAATAAGGATCAGTTAGATATAAACAATAATAGTCGAGGAGATGTTTGTGATGATTTTGATAAAGACGGCATAATTAATAGTTTAGATAATTGTCCAAATTTACCAAATTATAATCAGGAAGATACAGACGGAGATAAGGTTGGTGATGTATGTGATCAAGAGGAGAGCCGTTTGACGGAGAAACATAAGTGGTTACCTTGGTTGGGTATTGGCGCGGCTTTTTTGGTGGTTATTGGATTGTTTATATTTACTGGTTTGTCTATGAGAAAAAAGGAGGTAAAATTATAATTTTTTACTTTCTTTTACTCTTTTTATTTGCTATAATTGGGAGGTAAAAATCAATGGCATTTTGTTGTTGTGTAAATTTTGTTAAATATTATGGCTAAAGATAAAGAAGAAAAAGGACCAAAAAAGGAGAAAGAGGCTCATTATGGAGCGGAGCAGATTACTGTTTTAGAGGGTCTAGAACCCGTAAGGCGCCGTCCGGGTATGTATATTGGTACTACTGGGCCTGATGGTCTACATCATTTGATTACTGAAATTTTTGATAACTCTAGAGATGAGGCTATGGGTGGCTTTGCTAATGATATTGAAGTCGTTCTTTTACCTGGAAACAGAGTCAGAATTACAGATAATGGCCGTGGTATCCCAGTGGACATGCACAAGCAAACAAAGGTTTCTGCTTTGGAAACCATTATGACAGTTCTCCATGCTGGAGGTAAGTTTGGCGGTGAAGGGTACAAAGTTTCTGGTGGTTTACATGGGGTGGGTGCTTCGGTAGTAAATGCTCTCTCTATTTACATGAAAGTAACTGTCCATAAGGATGGTGGGGTCTATATGCAGGAATATTCTTGTGGTAAAAGAAAGGCTCCAGTAAAGAAAATTGGAAATACCAAAGTCCACGGAACAATTGTAAATTTTGAACCAGACGCCACTATTTTTAAGGAGGGTGTAATATTTGATTGGAATAGAGTTTTTTCTCATATGCGTCAGCAGGCTTATCTAGTAAAAAGTCTCCGTATTAGTGTTATAGACGCGCGTGAGTCTACTCAAAAATTTGATGAATCAGACGCTTTTTATTTCCGTGAGTTAAACATAGAAGCTCCATCACAAACATTTTATTTTGAAGGAGGATTATATTCTTTGGTTAAATTTTATAACCAATTCCAAAAACCAATTCATAAAAATATATTCTATGTTGAAAAGAAAGTTGAAGGCGTAGAATCAGTTGAAGTCGCCCTTCAATACGTAGATGATATTTCTGCTAGAGTGGTATCTTTTGCTAATAATATTTTTACCTCTGAAGGCGGTACCCATACTACTGGTTTTAAGGCTTCATTGACAAGAATTTTAAATTCTTATGGTAGGAAAAATGGAATAATTAAAGACAGTGAAGACAACTTTACTGGAGATGATGTGCTTGAAGGTTTGACGGCGGTTGTGTCTGTAAAATTGCGAGAAATTCAGTTTGAAGGACAGACTAAGGCTAAACTTGGAAGTATGGAGGCTCGTGGAGCAGTGGAAGATGTTTTTGGTTCGGCTTTTGAATCTTTCTTAGAGGAAAACCCAGAGGACGCTCGTTCTATTGTTCAAAAGGTGGTGTTGGCTCTGAGGGCCAGAAAAGCCGCTAAAGCTGCTAAGGATTCTATTTTACGAAAAGGAGCCTTGGAAGGAATGACATTACCAGGAAAGTTGGCTGACTGTCAAAGTAATGACGCTTCTGAATCTGAATTGTTTATTGTAGAGGGAGATTCTGCAGGTGGTACTGCCAAGACTGGCCGTGACAGGAGAACTCAGGCAATTTTGGCCTTACGTGGAAAAATATTAAACATTGAAAGAGCTCGCTTAGATAGAATGCTTGGCTCAGAGCAGATTAAAAATATTGTTCTTGCTCTTGGTACCGCCATTGGCGATACCTTTAACATAGAGAAACTTCGTTATCATAAGGTGGTGATAGCTACAGATGCGGATGTAGACGGTGCGCACATCAGAACTCTTCTACTAACTTTATTTTATAGATATTTTAGGCCGTTACTTGATGGAGGCTTTATCTATATCGCTCAACCACCACTTTATAAAATAAAAAAAGGTAAAGAAATTACTTATATTTATTCTGAAGAAGAAAAAGATAAAAAGTTTGGGGTTGATATTCCTATGGACATTGAAGTAATAGAAGGTAGTGAACCTATTCCTGAAGAGGAAGAATCAGAAGAAACCGAGGAGGGAAATGGGGATAATAAAAAAGGTGAGAAAAACAAAAAACCAGAGAAGCTGCATGTTCAGAGATATAAGGGTCTTGGAGAAATGAATGCTGATGAACTTTGGGAAACCACCATGGATCCAAGCCGAAGAATCTTGAAGCAAGTAAATATCAAGGATGCTCAAGAGGCAGACAAGGTATTTGATATGCTCATGGGTACTGATGTTCCCGCTCGTAAATCATTCATCCAGTCTAACGCCAAATTGGCAAATCTAGATATCTAATAATTTATAGTTTTATATTGTGAGTTTAACCAAATTAAAAACACCCTCAAATGTATGAGGGTGTTTTTAATTTGGTTAATTATTTTTTAGTCTCTACAAAAGATAATCCCATTTTCTGATTTTTTGATTCAAAAAGGAGGATTTTGAAAGTATAGCTTTTACCAAGTTCTAGTTTTTCTTTCATCTTGATTTCAGAACCAAATTCAGAGATATGAACAAGTCCAGAAATACCTTCTTCAATGGAAGCTAGGGCGCCATGCTTGTTAAATTTGATGACCACACCCTGCACCTCATCACCTTTCTTGTATTTTTTCTCGGCTTCTACCCAAGGATTTTCTTTAAGAGCCTTGATAGAAAGGGAAA
>JBIIYK010000026.1:0-7406 GCA_044346845.1 Minisyncoccia bacterium
GTAGAAGAAGGCCGTAATATTTATAAAACGATTAAAAAAGTTATTTTATATCTTTTTTCTACCAGTTTAGGTGAATTATTTGTTGTTGCGGGGGCTTTGTTTTTAGGTTATCCATTACCACTTTTAGCTGGACAAATAATTTGGTTAAATCTTGTTACTGATGGTTTTTTGACTGTGGCATTAGCTATGGAATCAAAAGAGGATGGCCTACTGAAAAATTATTTCGGTAAGATTCAAAAATCCCTTGTTGATAGAATTATGTTAAAGAGAATGTTTATAATGGCTATTCCGATGATGATTGGGACACTATTTCTCTTTAAAAACTATTTTGAAGCAGATATAGTTAAGGGCTGGACCATTTCCGTAACCACTCTTGCTGTTTTTCAATGGTTTAATGCCTGGAATTGTCGTCATGAATCTAAATCTGTTTTTAAGACCAATCCTTTTTCCAATAAGTATTTAATCTGGGCAATGGGTATTGTCATTTTATTGCAGTTATTTATGGTGTATAGCCCGTTTATGCAAAAAATATTTAGAACAACTAGTCTGAGTCTTAATGATTGGTTAATAATAATATCAATTTCTTTTTCTGTTGTTTTAGTCGAAGAAATAAGGAAATTTTTCTCTCGAGCCTACAAAATTGCCAAATAAAATGATTACTTGTTTAAATTAACTCCGGACGCTAGTGTCAAACTTGGCGCTGTCCATTTGATTATACTTTTTCATCATACCTCTCATTGGACCCTGTTTAGATAAGTTATTGTTTAGGCCCATAATATCAATTACAAAGCCAGAGATTATAATTGTTAGAATAAAAATTATAATTAAAAGCCAAGGTTTGATTTTGTATGAAAAATCATACTGACGAAGAAGCCAGATACCAAGAACAAGGCCGAAGATAGCAAGAATAAGTGTCAACCAAGGGAAATTTGTCATCATTTGATCAAACCTATACTGACCCATGGGCCCATGGCTACGTAGAGAAAAACTAACAAGACCAACTAAAAAAGTAGAAACAATCATAGTGGAAATGAGGCCTATAAAAGTCATAAGTGAACCGATTATGAAATATAATTTTGGCCTCATTTTTAGTTTACCCTGGTTTATCTGCCTCATTATATTTTCTGTAATATTTTTTAATTCTTTTGGCATATATTTTTCATTATTTTTTTTGCTCTACTGATTCTCACGGCTACTGTTCCCATGGGAATCCTTAAAATATCACCAATCTCTTCATAAGTTTTATTTTCTAAATAGTAGAGGATTAATGGTTCGGAATATATGATTGGTATCTCTTTTAAGCATTTTGTAACTTCTGATTTTGTCTCAGTTCTAATAAAATTCTCTTCAATATCTTCATCACTTTTAAAATCAATATCATCTAACAAGGGAGTCTCACCGGGATATTTTTTTAATAAATTTAAGGCTTCATTGTGCACTATTCGGTAAATCCAGCTGGCAAATTTATTTTCTAAATTAAAACTATTTAAATTTACAAAAGCTTTTATAAAAGACGCCTGAACTATATCTACTGCTTTATCCTCATCTTTAATCAGACTATTAGCATAGTGTAGTAATTTTTTTTGATAGCGTTCTATAATCACAGCAAAAAGATTTGTATCAGATGTTCTGACTCTCTCAACTACTTCTTCATCTGTCAATTCCTTATTTACAAGCATGTTTATATCTTAGCAGTCTTTTACTAATAATACACCAAACCCCGATATTACTCGGGGTGATGCACTAATTTATAACCTACTTATTTACACAATTACCTCTGTTCATACCTCTACCGTTTCCATTTACTTGGCCCTTACCAGAGCCATCCTTTAAGCCTAAACCGAGCTCGGTTCTAATTTTAGCAGCCCCAGTTTTGTCTCCTTTTTCTGCTAATTCATGGGCCTGTGCAAATTTTGCAAAATTGTCCTTGTTTATAACATGAGTCACTCTGCCTTTGCCACTCATAAGTTTGCTCCAGGCGGTGTAGTCATTTGTTTCAAAAGCTTTTTCCATAGCCGTGTGACGTTCTATTGTATAATTTGGGCCCTTTACTGTAGGATCACCTTTATAAGCATCTGCTGTTCCTACCATGGTTCCACTCACCCCTAAAATTAATGCTAAAGCACCTAAACCTATTACTAAATTTCTTTTATTATTCATTTTATTGTTAATTATCACTATTTATTAAACTATTACGACCTCTATATTATTAATACAATATGAGGCAGGATTTTCTTTCATCCGTTTTACTTGACAAGAATTTTGAAAGGGTATATCATTCAAACATGCATTTGAATGAATTAGCGAAATTAATGAGAACAGTGGGGGATGAAAGCCGGCTTAAAATCCTTTGTTTTATTTTTAATCACAAGAAGTTTTGTGTTTCCGCCATTGCCTTAGAACTTGATATGAGTGTGGCGATTACTTCACATCATCTTAAAGTTATGGCTAAGCTAGGGTTGATTGCACCGGTTCGTGAAGGGAAAAGGATATGTTATAAGTTACCAAAGGACGATTTTATGAGGGATTTAAAGAAATTTGTTTGTAAGTATAAGTAGTTTATTAATTTATAAGTAATAATAATATGAAAAAAGAAAATAAAGTTATAGTTTACTCTACCTCAACCTGTCCTTACTGTATTTATGCCAAGGATTATTTTAAAAAAAACGATGTTCCTTTTGAGGATGTTAATGTTGGATTGGATAAAGTCAGAGCTCAAGAAATGGTTACTAAAAGTGGTCAGATGGGTGTGCCAGTTATTGATATTAATGGGGAAATTGTTGTGGGCTTTCAACCAGAATTATTTGAAGAATTATTAAACAAATAATAAAATATAATGGCTTCCTTAACCATATTAGATTTAAAAAAACTAATTGAAACAGATCCTGATCTGGTGATTATAGATACTAGGACAGAATGGGAAGTAAAGGATGGTAAAATACCCAAAGCTGTCTGGATGGATGTTTCTAGTAAGGAATTTATGCAAAAAGTAACCGCTATGCCCAAAGATAAAACTTATTGTTTGTACTGTGCTTCTGGGGGAAGGACTTCTATGATAGTACCTTTTATGGAACAGTGTGGTTTTACAAAGGTTTATGATCTTGAGGGTGGAATTGTCTCTTGGATGATTAGCGGTAATCTTTTGTGTAAGTAGATTGCGGGAGATGTGACGTGAGGACTATTTTTTATTTATTGCTTTGACTAAATAAACCTCATCATTTATTTTAACAGGGGAGCTAACTTTTACAGCAATTTTCTCACCCTTAGTGGCTGAAATTATCTGCTGATGATCTTTTTCCATGGAAATTATTTTTTCTTTGTAGCTTCCAGTAGTGGAGCCCTGGAAAATTATTACACTATTGATTTTTAGGACATCACTTCCTTGAAGTACAATTTCAGCAACACCAATTTTTTTATAATAAGCAATTACTTTGCCGATATACACCTTTTTCTCCGTGGCCTGGCTGCCGTCAGAGTGAGACCATTCATTTATTGGTTTACCTAAAAAGAAACCACTGCTTTGTCCGCGGTTATAGACTGTATTTAATTCTATATTTAAACTTTCTTTTAATTTGGTTAAATCTTCCTTAAACTTTTTATCACGTTTCCTAGTACCATAAATGAAGTCAATTATTGTTCTGTACGCCTTGGTAACGGTGGCTACATATTCTGGGCTCCTATTCCTCCCTTCTATTTTTAGGCAATCAACACCAATATCCAATATTTTCTCAATAAAATCCATCGTGCACATATCCTTTGGACTCATAACATAGTCCTCGCCCAGCTCTAATTCTTTAGTTTCATCATCAACTTGTTTGATTAAATATTTTCTACGACAAGGTTGTTGGCATTCACCACGGTTAGCTGATTTACCATTAAGAAATTGGGACATAAAACATCGGCCGGACATAGAGACACACATGGCTCCGTGAATAAAAATCTCTATTTCTACTTTAGTATTCTTCCGGATTTTTTTTATTTGTTCTAAAGAGCACTCGCGGGCTAGAACCACTCTCTTGGCGCCAAGTTTTTGATAAAATTTGGCCACGCTTGAATTGGCAATACTAGCTTGTGTGCTAATGTGAATTTCAATACCTAACTTTTTAGCAATTTGAATAATTGCCAAGTCCCAACAGATAATGGCATCTATTTTTGCCGCCTTAACTTTAATTAAGACTTGTTCAACTTTCTTTAGCTCCTCTTCGTATATGATTGTATTTATAGCTAAATAGGTTTTTATACCTGCTTCCTTGGCAATTTTTGCAATTCTGGGTAAATCTTTTGTTGTAAAGTTTTTAGCACCAGCTCTCATGTTAAAACCCTTAAGACCAAAAAAAACCGCATCAGCACCACCGTTTATGGCAGCACTTAGCGAAGTATAATCTTGAATGGGTGATAGTAACTCTGGTTTTTTCATAACTCTGATAATTAATTTATTTTATTTATACTCAGCAAGTATACACAAAAAAGCTAGAAAAAGAAGAGTTTGTTTGCTACACTTCGTTTATATGTCAAAAAGGAGAGAAGTATATTTGGATAATGCCGCCACAACTCCAATAAATAAGGACGTTTTAGGGGCTATGGAGCCTTATTTAACTGTTAATTATGGTAATCCAGGTTCTTTACATAGACCAGGAAGGGTGGCTAGGGAAGCCGTAGAAAAAGCTAGAACGGATATCTCTAAGGTGCTCAATTGTAAATCTGAAGAAATTATTTTTACGAGTGGTGGTACGGAGTCTGATAACTTGGCTATTTTGGGTTTAGCTAGGGCAAATAGGGATAAAGGGAAAAATATTATTGTTTCTAATATTGAGCATAAGGCAGTGTTAGATACCTGTAAGAAATTAGAAAAGGAAGGGTTTACTATCACTTATCTAAAAGCAGACAAAAATGGTTTTATCTCAGTCAGCGATTTAAAAGAAAAAATTAAATCTGATACGATATTGGTTTCTGTAATGTATGCCAATAACGAGGTGGGGACAATCCAACCGATTAGAGAAATTGCTAAGGTAATAAAAAAAATAAGACAGGCTAGAAATTTTTCACCCATTCGTAAAACTCAGGATGAAAAATTGGAAGGCTTTCCAATTTTTCACGTAGATGCTTGTCAGGCGGCTCCTACCCTCACTTTAGATATTAAAAAACTAGGAGTAGATGCTCTAACTATAAGTTCGTCTAAAATTTATGGCCCCAAAGGAATTGGCTGCCTTTATGTTAATAGCGGCCATAAAATTGAGCCTATTATTTTTGGTGGCGGTCAGGAAAAAAATTTACGGTCTGGGACAGAAAATGTGGCTTCTATTGTTGGTTTTTCTAAAGCTTTAGTTCTGGTGCAAAAAAATAAACTGGCAGATGGTGTCCGTTTAACAAAGTTACGTAATTATTTATACTTAAATCTTAAGAAAGAAATATCGGGAGTTAAAATTAATGGAAGTCTTAAAAAGCGCCTGCCAAACAATCTGAATATTTCTATTTCTGATGTGGAAGGAGAGACACTGGTATTACTTTTAGATGATTTAGGTATTTATTGTGGTACGGGCTCGGCTTGCTCGTCATTAGATTTAAAGCCGTCATATGTTTTAACGAATATCGGCGTGCCAGTTGAGTTGGCTCATTGTAGTGTCCGTTTTACTCTAGGGCGTCAGACTACTAAATCAGATATAGATTATGTTATTAAGTCTGTTATTAAAATGGTAAACAAAGTTAGAAGTTATTCAGTAATTAAGCATGACTAAAAAAAATATTAAAAAAACTTGTTCAGCTGATGGTGTTAATTGGATGTATAGTCCAATGGTTAAAGACCATTTCTTTTTTCCCAGAAATATTTTATTTAGTGAGATAAATTATAGGGCTGATGGGGTGGGTATGATTGGTAGCCCAATGTGTGGGGATGTGATGATGGTTTGGATTAAAGTTAATAAGAAAACTGGGCGAATAAAAGAGTGTAAGTGGCGAACTTTTGGCTGCGCTTCAGCTATTGCTTCAGCTTCTATGATGTCTGTTATGGCAACTGAAAATGGTGGTATGGATTTAGAAACTGCACAAAATTTAAAGCCTAAACAGATTGTGGATCGCCTTGGGGGATTACCGGACCGTAAGTTTCATTGCTCCGTCTTGGGTCATCAGGCTTTAAAAAATGCCGTTCTCAATTATTTAGAAAATAAATAGGTATTGTTTTTGTTATTATTTTATGTTTTAATTATTTTATGAATTTTCACATTATTACCTTGTTTCCACATATTTTTGATTCGTATATAAACGAGTCCATTTTGGGGCGGGCACAGAGAGAAAAGAATATAAAGTTTAATTTTTACAACCCTAGAGATTTTGTTAAACCCACAGAAAAACAGAAGGGTAATGACAAACCTTATTTGCGTGTAGATGACAAACCATACGGTGGTGGTGCAGGTATGGTGCTACAAGCTGAACCTATTTTGAAAGCTTTTTCTAAAGTTGAGAAAAAAATAAAAAATCTTAAAAAAACCAAGGTGATTGTTTTTTCCGCTAAGGGTAAACCGTTTGATCAAAAGATGGCCTATGATTGGGCCAAGAAATATAATGATGTGATTTTTATTACAGGCCGTTATGAAGGCATAGATGAACGAGTAACTGAAATTTTAAAAGCGGAGGAAATATCAATTGGTTCATATGTACTGACTGATGGAGACGTGGCAGCCATGGTAGTGGCTTCAGCCGTGGGGCGCCTCATACCCGGAGTAATAAGTCTAGATTCATTAAAAGAAGAATCACACTGGAATTTGATTTTGGAAAAAGAAAAAGCTGGTTCACTTGGCGCCCACGGTCTTGAATATCCACATTATACTAGACCTGAGGTTTTGATTTATAAAAAGAAAAAATATAAGGTACCTCCTGTTCTGTTATCTGGCGATCATGCTAAAATTGAGGCATGGCGTGGTAATAAAAATTAGTTAATTTTCCTCCAGAAATCATTCAAATTATTCGCGCTTCACCCTTCCTGAGTACAGGTGGGTCCTACGCGACGAACAATTTTAATGTTTCTTTCGTAAAATATTATGTTTAAACCTAAGTACATTATCGGTATTGATGAAGTGGGTCGGGGACCGTTAGCGGGCCCGGTAGCTGTCTGTGCCCTTTGCTTGCAAAATAATTTTAATTCTAAAAAGTTTAAAGGTTTCCGGGATTCTAAAAAACTTTCTCACCTTCAAAGAGTTAAATGGTTAGCTAGAATAGATGAAGAAAAAAGAAGTGGAAATATAATCTATAAAGTTTCTCTTGAAAGTAATAAGGTAATTGATAAAAAAGGTTTAAGTTTTTCTATTAAAAAAGCTTTGGCAAACTCCTTAAAATTTTTAAATAAAAAAGCCGTAGATTCTTTAATTCTTTTAGATGGAGGATTGCGGGCTGGAGCAGAATATCTAAACCAG
>JBIIYK010000027.1:0-7394 GCA_044346845.1 Minisyncoccia bacterium
ATGAGCGGCCATTTGATGACGATGCCAAGAGCGATCATCGCTATCGTTAGGACGATACTCAGTTGGAAGAGCGTCTGCTCTTTTTTTGGTATTCGCTCGAAATAGCAGCGACCAAAGTTGTTGTTTCGTTCCCTCCATGTGGCCCGTTGGAACCGCATGTACATACAGCTGATGGCCATAATCAACAGGAGAACAAATATCCCTGTCATAGCCACAATTAACTGGCTGTCGTTACTGATGTATTTCAGACCCAAGCTGACAATCACACCAATAATCACGGCACCCAGTACATAGCCTAGCACATTCAGGAACCCATCTATTTGGTCAAAACAATCCGTCAATCTGCTCATATCTAGCCCTTTCAGAGGTTCGATGTTCTGTCTGGTAATACATTAGCATAGATATCTATTTTTGGCAACTCCAAAATGGCGGTAAAGAAAAACCCACCAATTGAAGACGAGGGTCATTCTTGGTGGGATATTACAAGCTTATTCTCCCCAAATATATCTGCTGGCGGTTCGTCCCCAGTCTATGCCGACAAATAGTCCGGCAAGTGACACTGAGGTGTTGTTTAGCCACTTCATGTGAAAGTGGTCTCCGATGGAAAGTAGGATGATGGCTATTATAAACCAACCAACTACTATCACCACCAAAGCAAAAATGCTCTGAAGAATTTTTATTATCACTTTTGTACTCCTTCGTTTGTTGACAATAATAGCATATATGAGTATAAAAGTCAAGGTTTATAAAATAACAAAAAACCGCCCATAATTAATGAGCGGATTTTTGAAACAAGTGATACGCCACATATGAATGCGGCGTCCTACAAAAATATAGGCGCTTCGCTCGTTATTTTTGTGGAGATGGCGGACTCGACCATTACATGGTCAGTACACCTTTTCTGTTTTCTATTCGTGAAGACACTCTAGAAAACCATCAAAGGTTTTCGATTCCCGCACGTAAGTGCTACCCAGCACTTACTCATCTCCACAGTAAAAGTAAAACCCCGCAAAAAATGCGGGGCTAAACTTTTATCTGTGGAGATGGCGGGAATCGAACCCGCGTGCATAAGAACGAACTGATTGCTTCTACAAAGTCTAGTTAATTTATCTCTATCTTGCGATAGATTTAAGCTTATGATTTCAAAAATAACAAAATGACCATAAGCCGATTCTCTAATTTCGTTCCACATAGAGAAATTGGTGGAATATAATCTAAATGTATGTCACCTCAACCCACTTATTAGATATGGGTAGGCGAGATGCCGCTTAGGCGTTAATCGTAAGATTAAGCTACGTAAGCGAAAGCAAAGTTGTTGGCCGCAAAATATGGGGACACAACAGACTTTACTCTTGAAACAATGCTATCAGCAGTTGTTTGTTTATTGTCATTTAAGGAGTGAACAATAATGCTCCACTTTGCGCAATGCAGGACGGATCAGATGTCTAGGCCGATCATCCCCGTTTTTTACTACTATAAAAAACGTGCCGCAAGATTTTTCCTTCCGTAAGGAAGAGAAAATTTGTGGCCAGTTTTTGGTAGTGCGGAAAGGGTAGGGATGTTTGATTTTTAAATGTCTGGTTGAGGCTTACTGTTGCCGACCCGAGGACTTTATAAATTAAACATCCCAATCCTTTCCTATTCATTTTTCAAGGTCCTACGTATCTCTCTATCTGTCTCACGTTTCTTGATGGTCTCTCTTTTATCAAAGCTCTTTTTACCTTTGGCAATTCCAATTTCCAACTTGAGCTTTCGTCCAGCATTATACACTGCAATAGCCACTACTGTCAATCCCTTCTTGCCTTCAGTGTCAGCTAGCTGTTTTAGTTCTTTTTTGGTAAGTAACAGCTTACGATTTCGGAGGGGGTTAAAATCTATTGGCGCGTTTTTAGGCTGAAAAGCAGGGATGTTGGCACCGATTAAAAACGCTTCACCACCACGAACGGTAACATAAGCTCCTTCGAGCTGACCTTTCTTTCCTCTCACACTTTTAACCTCAAAGCCAAAAAGCTCAATACCAGCGGTAAACTTTTCCGTGATCTCGTAATTGAAATATGCTTTTTTATTTTGGATTAAACTTTCACTCATGTGAGTATCTTAACAGAAGTGGAGGAGATTGGGAATTGGTTAAATCTTGATTTGGAAGATGGATTTGTGCGCCCAGTCTTAATTTAACGTTAATACTGTTTTGTGTTATATTGTTGTTATGCAACTATTAAATAAAAAAGGGCCGGTACAGCCGGTGAAGAAGGGTGGCGGTAGTAAAAGAGGGGGACCAATAATGCCAAAGTTTTTTGGTTCTGGTTCCTTGTTTTCAAATATTGTAAACATTGTTTTAATCTTACTCATTATCGTTTCTCTGTATTCCATGATTAGTGGCGGTGGAAAAAAGTCAGAAAACATTCCTATTTCTCAGTTGGCGTCAGATATTTCTGCGGGTTTGGTTCAGAAGATTGACGTGAATGGTAACAATTTAACTGTTACTTATAACAAAGTAGGGACAAGCACAGCCGAAGTAATTAAAAAGTCTCAGAAAGAAGAGGGCACTGCCCTTAGTCAGACTTTATTTAATTACGGTGTGGTCCCTACTAAATTGGAATTAGTAAAAATCGATATTCAAAATGAAAGTGGTTTTGGTTATTGGTTACTGATTCTTGGACCATTTATTATTCCACTTATTTTTATTGGTTTTTTTATTTGGTTTTTGACTAGGCAGGTGAAGGGGGCGGGGATGCAGGCTTTTACTTTTGGTCAAAGCAAGGCCAGAATGACCTTGCCAAGTGATAAGAATCAGAAAATTACTTTTGCTGATGTGGCTGGAGCTAAAGAGGCCAAGGAAGAATTATCCGAGGTGGTGGACTTCTTAAAAAATCCTAAAAAGTTTTTGGAAATAGGCGCTAGAATTCCTAAAGGAATATTACTCATGGGAGCGCCGGGTACTGGTAAAACCTTATTGGCTAGAGCGGTAGCCGGAGAAGCGAACGTAGCTTTCTTTTCCATTTCTGGTTCAGAATTTGTGGAAATGTTTGTGGGTGTGGGTGCCTCTCGGGTGCGTGATTTATTTAAATTAGCTAAACAGATGGCTCCGGCAATTATCTTTGTGGATGAGATAGATGCTGTAGGTAGAGTTCGTGGTGCTGGTATGGGTGGTGGCAATGATGAACGTGAACAAACTTTGAATCAAATCTTGGTGGAGATGGATGGTTTCGAGCCAAATGAAAAAGTAATTGTGATGGCGGCTACAAATAGGCCTGACGTTTTGGATCCTGCTTTACTTAGACCAGGACGTTTTGATAGGCGAGTAGTTATTGATTTACCAGACAGGAGTGACAGAGAAGCTATTTTGAAAGTTCACGCTAAAGAAAAACCTTTTGCGGAAGATGTAAATTTGATGGTGATAGCTGAGAGAACACCTGGTTTTTCTGGGGCGGATTTATATTCTCTAATGAACGAAGCCGCTATCTTGGCTGCCAGGGAAAATAGACAAAAAGTGGCTCAGTTTGATTTGATTCGTTCTATTGAAAAAGTGATGATGGGTCCGGAGAGAAAGAGTCATCTGTTGTCTAAGAAAGAAAAAGAAATTACCGCTTATCACGAAGCCGGTCACGCTCTGGTTTCTTCAGTTTTGCTTTATGCTGATCCCGTGCACAAGATTTCTATTATTTCACGTGGCCGAGCCGCTGGTTACACTTTGCACCTGCCGTTACAAGATAGAAAATTGCAGAGCAAGAAAGAATTTTTGGATGATATCGCTGTGTCTCTTGGAGGTTACGTGGCTGAGAAATTAATTTTTAAAGATATTACTACAGGACCATCAAATGATTTACAGGTTTCGACAGCTTTAGCTAGAGACATGGTGACTAAATATGGTATGTCAGACAAGATGGGGCCGGTGGCGCTGGAGGGTGAGGGTGGCCGAGTAATGTTTGGTAAGGGGGTAGGAGATCATGATTATTCAGAAAAAGTGGGAGCCCAGATAGATACAGAAGTGGCAACTATTATGGATGAAAATTTGAAACGAGCGGAAGAAATAATGGGTGCACACCGTACAGCTTTAGATGTAATTGCCAAGAGACTTATTGAAACAGAAACTATCGAGCGTGAGGAGTATGAAAAGATTATTATGGCTCATGGTATTCCGCTCAAAAAGAAACAAGATATCGAACATCAGGCTTAAAATTTTTTAAAAAACCACTTTCAATTTGATTGCAGAAAGTGGTTTTTTAATATAGTATTTGCTTCATAGAAGACGCGCGTGTAGCTCAGTTGGTAGAGCGCCGAGCTTATACCTCGGTGGTCCTAGGTTCGAGTCCTAGCACGCGCACACAGTAAAGATATGAAAATCACCCATTACTTTTTGGGTGTTTTTCTTTTACTGTGTGCGAGACGGAACGCGGCGGCGTGAGTCGGGGTAGCGCAAATTTTTAGCAGAAAATTATGCGTGACCACAAATAAGTTTATTCAAAATATATCCCTTTTTCCTATTATTGCTAAATGATTCTTAAAATTGTATCATTAAGCTTGTTATTAGAATAATTAATTAAAAATATGACTTCAGAACAACCTAGCGGTCAAGAGATTGTGGAGAAGGCTCTTGGAGAATTAGAGAGACTAATTGAATTCTTTGAGATATCTTCAGAGTCACAAAAAGAAGAGGAAAAAATGAAAGAAAGAATTGAAACTCTCTTTGATGAGCTTTTTGCCCTCAATAAAGAAGAAGAACAGTGGAGAAAATTAAAACTACTTCAGTTCAGATTTTATCATCCAAAAGAATATAATTATAATGGTTAAAATATACTTTTTTAAAACTGAATGTCCTCGGGATGCTTATTCAAAATGTATCTCTTCTTTTTTGCGAGACGCAAGTTTGGCAACAAGGAGGGGGTATTTTTGTAATTCCAAATCTTGAGTGAGGAGGTACTCCGCTTCAGTGCGGGCGGCTTCTACCATTTTCAGATTTTTCAAAGCTTCCATACCAATATCTGAGATACCCCACTGTTTATTACCAGAAAGTTCACCGGGGCCACGGAGTTTCAAATCAAATTCGGCCAATTCAAAACCATTACTAGAATTTTTAAAAGCCTTAAGTCGGTCCACTGTCTTCTGAGTTTTACTATCAGCAAAAACGTAACAATATGCTTGATCATTGCTGCGTATAACGCGTCCGCGGAGCTGATGAAGCTGGGCCAAACCAAACCTCTCCGCGCCTTCTATGATAATCACAGTGGCGTTTGGAACGTTTACGCCAACTTCTACTACGGAGGTGGCTACAAGGATTTTTATTTCACCCTTTTTAAATTCATCCATCACGTATTCTTTATCGGCCGGTAACATTTTACTGTGAAGTATGCCTATTTTATTTTTATAATTAGGAAAAACATCTCGTTCCAATCTCTCGGCTTCTTCTGTTACGCTTTTAGCAATGACTGCTTGTTCCTTGGCCGGGTCGGGGACATCTATGCGCGGACAAATCACATACAGCTGCCTACCGCTCTCTAGTTCTCTTTTTATTTTTTCATAAGTATTTTCTCTTTCTCCCGGCAAAACAATTTCCGTGATGATTAGCTTTCGGCCAGCAGGCATTTGATCCAGTATGGTTAGATCCAGGTCACCGTAAATAGTTAAAGCTAACGTTCTAGGTATTGGTGTTGCGGTCATGGATAACAGGTGGGGATTCAGACCTTCTTTACGGGTTAATTTTTGTCTTTGAGCGGTTCCAAATCTGTGTTGTTCATCAATAATAACGTAAGCCAAGTGTTTGAATTTCACTGACTTTTGAATCAAAGCATGTGTCCCTATCAGGATGGGTATCTCACCATTTTCTACCCATTTTAAAAGTTGGGCCCGAGAAATATGTGTCCATTCTTTGGGATTAGTTTTGGAAGGAAATTTTCGGCATTCTTTTCCCGTAATGAGACCAATATTTATTCCTAAGTAAGTAAAATATTGGATAAAACTTTCAAAATGTTGTTTGGCTAATATTTCTGTGGGGGCCATATAAGCCACTTGTAAATTACCAAAAGTTTGACCCTTGGGGCGAGATGTTATTATTGAATAGGCGGTACTAGCTGCTACGGCTGTTTTACCAGACCCTACATCTCCTTCTAGTAAGCGGGACATGGCGTGTCCACTACGGAAGTCTGTCATGATATTATCTATCGCTTTTTTCTGCGCTTCGGTGGCAGTAAAAGGAAATCTTTTGACAAACTGTTCTATTTCAGCCGGAGTTTTTTCAATAACAAAAGATGGTTCTTTTTGCCAAAGTAGGCGATCTTTCTTTTTCTGAAGCTGGATAAAAAATACTTCTTCAAAGGCAAATCTTTTTCTAGCTGAGAGAGCATGTTCTCTTTTTAAGGGGGCGTGAATCCAGACTAGGGCGGTGCTGAGAGAGGGTAGATTATAGGTTTTTAAAATATAATCTGGTATGGAGTCAGAAATAGTATCTAGAATACCACTACTTAGAATTTTTTGAATGGCGTGATAAAACCAGTTCGAAGTAATGCCTTGGCTTTCTGGATAAACCGGATAAAGAGAGTGTGCTTCACCTTCTTCACCAAAGAGGGAGTCACCAACACCGGTGGGCATTTTAGTTACTGTTTCAATCTTTGGATTCATCATACCTAATATTCCTTTTCGGTCAGAGACTTTACCCTCAACTCTCACAAAGGCTCCCTCATGAATCATTTTGGCAATGTATGGTTGATGGAACCAAATCATTTTTATTTTTCCAGTTTCATCTTCAACATAACCCTCAGAGATCGGAGTTTTTTTAAGCCAAGCCTTACCAGTTTTTAGTCCGCTGACTTTCCCGTAAATCACGGCTGTTTCCGCTACTACTAAACTGCCAATATTCTTCATCTCGGACGTATCACCGTAACGGGTGGGGAAATGATAGAGTAAATCTTCAATGGTTTTTAAGCCAATCTTTTTTAGGGCTTTTTTTTGACCGTCTTGCAAGCGGAAATTTTTTTCCAGTAAATCTGTGAACTGCATTACTGTATCTTAACAGAATTGTGATATAATTAGAAACATTAACAATTTATAAATATAATAATTATATGGAACTTTCAACAATAGATATTTTAGTGAGATTAGTGGCGGCATTATTGCTTGGTGGGCTTGTTGGTGTAGAGAGGACTTTGGCGGGGAAAACGGCTGGGATGAGAACTTATGCTCTAGTATCACTTGGTTCAGCCTTATTTATAATTATTTCAGTAATTGTGAGTGCTAAGATGATAGGTACTCCCGCGTTTAATCTTATGATGATTGCTCCGCAGATATTGGTTGGTATCGGTTTCATAGGTGCTGGTTTGGTTTTTCATGATAATCAAAACATGAGAACATCGGGCTTGACCTCTGCGGCTGGTCTCTGGGTAGCGGCTGGCATTGGTATG
>JBIIYK010000008.1:0-21952 GCA_044346845.1 Minisyncoccia bacterium
TCGGGCTTGAACCGAGGACCTATAGTTTACAAAACTATTGCTCTACCAACTGAGCTAAGGTGGCGTGTATATTTAACCTTTTTACCTACTTTCCTTTCCCCTCTCGCAAACTTTTTTTGTAATCAGAGACATTTTTTAAAAAAAAGGAAACCGAACCTTTGTTTGGTTCAAAACCATGACGTTCTTTCTTGGTAAAAAAATGTGACTGTTTATGGTCAAATCGGCGTTTAAAGGTAATGACCCACTTTCTTATACTAACTATAATCCAAGAAAAAATCAACCTAGAGTTTCTAAAATTAACATGGCTCCACCAAAACTTTATTCGAAGCAGGCTTTTATAAATCCATGCATCACACTTAAGAAATAAGTCTTCTAAGAACATCTTTCGTCCACGATTAATTTCCAGGCTTTTCATAATAAACAAAAAGACTATTAAAACCAAAGAAACTATAAATGTAACGAGAGTAGACATAATTATTTTTGCCCAACACCAATCCTAGTGAATCTACCCACCTCTGTTCTTTCTCCAAACTTCTGAATAAAAGCTTCGATCAAACCATTTACAGTCATTTCTGGATTTTTGATATACTCTTGTTCTAACAAAACCTTATCTTTAAAATAGGCGTTTAATTTACCTTCCAAAATCTTAGCCTTCATATCCTCTGGTTTTCCTTCCACTTCCTTGGCAAACACTCCTTGCGCCTCCATTCTTGTAGAATCAGGGATGTCTGACATCTTTAAATATAGAGGGTTAGTAGCAGCTATTTGCATGGCAATATTATAAGCCAAAGCTCCAAACTCCTCATTTTTAGCCACAAAATCTGTCTCACACGATAACTCTACCAAAGCTCCAATATTTCCATTGGAGTGAACATAGGAAGCCACTCGGCCGGCCCCTAAGTTTCTATCAGCCTTCTTGGCAGCAATACCAGCCCCTTTTTTCTGTAAAAGAATTACCGCTTTGGATATTTCACCACCGGCCTCTTCTAGGGCTTTCTTGCATTGCATAATAGAAAGACCAGTCATATCTCTTAACTCCTTTATTAATTCGGTTGTAATATTTGCCATTTCTTAAAAATTAAACTTATAAATTTAGAGTAATTATACTAGTTTAAAATACAAAAAGCCAGGGTAAGAGTTATACTTTTAATAATAGCCCTGAGATTAGGCCTTGGAAACCTTACCTTTTTGATAAGCTCTAGCAAGCTCAGTCACAAAAAAATTAATACTAGAAACTGAAGAATCATTAGCCACAATAGGATAATTAATAGCTTTAATGTCACAATCAGTACCACAAAGTGCAATAACCGGAATGTTCATCTTTTGAGCTTCGGTCACAGCAATTATTTCTTTTCTAGGATCAACAACAACAAGAGCTTTTGGTAAATCCTTCATTGAAGAAATACCAGAGAAAAATCTCTCTAGGTTAGCGATCTCGCGATCAATCATCAATCTTTCCTTTTTAGTATATTTAGTGAGCTCACCTCGATCTTTCTGTTTAACTAAATCTTCTAATTTATTAAGTCTTTTCTTTATCTCTGGATAATTTGTCAAAGTACCTCCAATCCAGCGACCATCTACAAACGGCAAACCAGCTGATTCAGCCGCTATTTTGAGTGAACCTCTAGCTTCATTTTTACCACCAACAAATAATACTTGTTTACCTTCTTTAGCTAGAGTAGCTAAAAAGGCGATAGCTTTTTCTAATAAATCATCAGTCTTTTCAAGGTTAATTATCTCTACGCGGTTTTTAACGCCAAAAATATAAGGTGAGGCGCTAGCATGCCTTCTGGTTTTAGAATAACCAAAATGTGCACCGACTTGAAACATCTGCTCTACCCTGTCATTATTTATCTTTTTTATTTCTTCCATATGTCAGAGTAGCTTACCAAATAAAGCCCAAAAATGCAATAGAAAAGACCCGTATTAGAGAATGTCGATTTGAGCCTTAATCTTCATCATCAGTCACACCCTCAACCGATTTACCAATGTTTTCCCCAATATACTTAATGACTTCCCCTACTCCTTCACCAGTTAAAATCTTTTCAATATTATACCAAGATTGCTTGACCCGGTGATCAGTTATTCTATCCTGCAAAATATTGTAGGTTCTTATTTTTTCCGAACGATCAGCCGTCCCTATCTGATCCTTTCTTTCCTTAGCAAACTGAATAGCGTCGGATTCGGATTTTTGGACTTCAAGCTTGGCTTGTAAAATGGCCATGGCTTTTTCTTTGTTTCTAGACTGACTACGTTCTGCTACACAACGTACCTCAAGACCAGTTGGTTTGTGAACAATCCTCACCGCTGTTTCCACCTTATTCACGTTTTGACCACCCTTACCACCAGCTCGAGAAAATTCAATTAGTAAATCAGCTGGTTTTATTTCTACCGTGCTTTTCTTTCTAATTGGTAAAATAGCCACTGAAGCCGTGGAAGTATGGACTCGGCCATTTTTTTCCGTCTCTGGTACGCGCTGAATCCTATGGACTCCAGTTTCAAAACGAAGTTCCTTATAAACATTCAAGCCTTTTATTTCAAAAGTAGCCTCTTTATAACCACCAATATCATTAACTGATTCATCAATAGGTGAAAAGCTCCAACCCTTGATACCCGCATAGCCAGAATACATCTTAGCTAACATTTCAGCAAAAAGAGCCGCTTCATCACCACCCACACCAGCCCGAACTTCCATAATTACCTCGTTGGGAAACTCTTCTTCTTTCTTTTCTTCTTCCAATATTTCCTCCATTTGCTTCCAAACTATATCTTTTTGAGTTTTAAGATTAAACAGTTCTTCATTAGCCATATCAGCCATACTAGAATCCCCAGCCAACATTTCTTTAACGGAATTTTCTTCTGTTTCCAAACGAAGATACTCATCAGCTAGATAAGTGGTCTTTTTATTATTTTTAAATTCTTCAATGGTCATGTGATTAATTTTAACACAAAAATATAACAAAAAGCAGGGCTAGATAATTGCTTTTTGGGAGCTACGGACCGTGACGACGGGAGTCCTGAGCGAATTTTCAGCAGAAAATTACGCGGGTCCAAAAAAGTAATTATCTAGCCCTGCTTAGTTACTTAGCTTTTTTCTTAGCTCCAGCTTCTTTACGAGCCTTGAACTTCTCTACTCTACCAGCAGTATCAAGAACCTTATCATTACCAGTATAAAAAGGATGACAAACAGCACAAATTTCCACCTCAATCTTTTCTTTAGTTGAGCCAATATTATATTTTGCCCCACAAGCACAAACTGTCTCAGAGTTGGGGAAAAATTTTGGATGTATATCTTTTTTCATAGTTTTAAGATTCTAGCAGGTTTTAATAAGAAAAGCAAATATGAGATTTGATTAATCTACTTTAACAAAAAGTTTTTCCTCTAGGGGTTTAAACCATAATTTGCATATATAATTGATTGTAAGTTCTTCTCCTTTTTTAATATTTCCTTTTGCATAAGCCCTTATAAGGTGATTCTTCTTATCCCTTTTAAGAGTTATGTTTGAATTTTTTGAATGATTCAGGAGGTTAATAACACCAAACGCAATACAATCATTCTTCTTGCTCCACCCCATTGGATAGACATCAAGTAATGATGTTCCCTTTATATCCCCAACTTCCATCAAAGAAACTGGGCATACTGTGATAAATTCCTTTGGTTTTAAATCCACAGCAGACATAACACAAAATCCTTTTGTTGCACTTCTATAAATTGCTATCTTCCCTTCTTTGTATAAAATTTTGTCCATTTTTTTAATTTAACTATTATTAAATGTTCTTCAAGAAATCGATATCATTCTGGAACTTTTCGGCTTTAGCAATTACTTGATCTCCATAAAAAACGTTGGCCGGCTTACGTCCTGGCGTACAAATTGAGCCAGAATAGTAACTACAGGCGGCATTGCGCTCAGCGGTGTATGTACCACCAGAGGCCCCTAAATCAGAGATATACATGGCTGTAGCCATAATGGCGTGTTGAGGGTTCCAAGGGTTAGGTACAGACACTCCTAAGGTATTTTTGAGACGAGAGACAAATCCCTGCCAGGTAGAAGGAATAAACTGCGTTGGTCCCATTCCACCACCAAAACCACGTCCCACGAAATAGGTAGCTCCTGGAGGACAAGAAACTGGAGTAGTTGACCAGGTCATCTTTAACGCTTTAGTAATTTGTTCAAACACAGCAGTATCATTGGGTCTATTACTAGTAGAACCAGGAAGAGGGGCATACATAACTCTTTCAAATCTTGAACCAGTGTTCTTACCTACCCCGTCACCCGTAGTTAAATCTGAAACGTAACAAGAACCAATATTTTTCCCAAGATCAGATTCTTGAGATAAAATAGCTAAAATCATAGCCGGCCTAACTCCGGTTTTTTCTCCCGCATAATTAGCATATTCCAAGGCCTTACTAAAGGTAATACCGGTAGTATCTCTAAGATCAAATAGGGCACTTCTAATCACTTCCGCCTGACGTTGACGGTCAGATAAAACCTGCTGATAATTTGATGCCACTTGAGTGGTGATATTTAAAAGCTGTTTCTTTTCTGTTTGATCCTTATTGATTTCTTTCTTTTTTAGTTCCACTTCATACTTAGCATCAAGCTCCTTATTCTTCTTGAGGTCCAGGTCTGCTTTCTCTTTTTGTGTTTCACTTTTAACACTACGTAATTCCACAAAAAGATCTTGTAAACCCTGATTTATCTGGCTAATTTCATCCACATCTACAATTAAATTAGATAGATCTTTAGAAGAAAGGAGTAAATAAAAAATAGGATCAATCTCATTTTGGTCTTTCTTTTTTAAGAGATTTGCCAATAAACCCTTATTATTTTCTATTTTTTTTTCTAAAGAAGTTATATTTTTTAATTTTTGATTTATTTCAGCCGTCAAAGTATTAACCACTATATTTCTCTGTTTTATTTCCTTCTCTGCCTTTGCAATTTGAGCATTCAAAATAGTCACATCCCCCTGTAAAGTGTCTTTTTTAGCTTTAGTTTCGTCTAAAACTTTCTGCCATTCAGCAATCTCTTTTTGTAAGGCATCATACTCGCTCTGACACTTAGCTTTCTCTGCTGGAGTCTGACAAGATACTGCTTGAGCTCCAGAAAAATTCCACATAGAAAAACAGCCTACGAACAAAATGAGTACAAATATGCCAACAAACCTTTTTTTAAAATTATTATTATACAACATAAAATAAAACCCAAAGGATATCCCCCGGGTTTTATTTTAACATAAAAATCAATTTTTCTCCTATTTTTTTTCTTTCTTTTCAGCTTTATCAGGAGCTGGAGCAGCTTCATCACTTTCAGAACCCTCTTTAGCTTCCTTACCCTTCTTTTCCACTTCAATAGTAGATAAATCAACAGGAGCAGCTTCTACTACCTCCTCTTTAGGTTCATAGACAGAAGCAATGACTTCCTCTGGCTTTATTTTAAGCATTACACCTGATGGTAACTTAATATCAGCCGCGGTTAAAACACTATCAAAGTTTACCAAACCAGCAATATCTACTTCCAAGGTATGTGGTAAATCTTTTGGTAAAGCTTCAATCTCAACTTCATGGAGAACTTTAATCATCACTGCGCCTAGATCCTTTACAGCAGGAGAGACACCAATAAATTCTAGAGGAACATCAACAGATAATTTTTTACCTTTTTCAATAGCATAAAAATCAGCGTGAATTGGCACATCAGTTACCGGATCAAGATCCACAGAGTGAATCAAAACATCAGCATCAATACCATCTCCTTCAAGAGAAACCACAGTAGACTCCCCGGCTGTCTTCCAAGCTTTTTTAAAATCAACTAAATTAATCTTTATAGAGGTAGAAGGATCTTTAGGACCATAAAAAACCGCTGGTACCTGACCAGATTTTCTTAAGGATTTCAAGGGTTCCTTTAAATCTCTCTTTTCTACTTTTAATTTAAACATGGAGACAATTATACATATAAAATAGAGTAATGCAACCCCTATTTTACTTTGTATCCTTCAGGGCCAAACTAAACACCAACCCGGCAAACATCAATAGTCCCAAGACCAAGAAAAGATATTGAATATTAAAATGAAAAAGGGTGAACATAATTGTGGCACAAAATGGTCCAAGAATATAAGCCAAAGGACTGGTCATTCTAAAAAAACTAATGATGTTAGTATCAAGACAATCAACTTTTTTAAAAAAATATGTATCACACATAATCTCCACTGTAGCGGCTCCAATTCTGGTAATAAACAGAATAGCTGCCCACAATGCCATATTAGCACCCGCAATAAATGAAATTAGACCGGTTGATATAGCCATAATTATAAACCCGAGACTCATTATTTCTTTCTCGCCCCAAACCTTATCAGCTAATCGTCCAAGTGGAATCTGAACAAAAACAAAAGGCAAAAGCATTACACTAAAAATAATCCCAATTTGAGACCAAGAGAAACCAACATTATCATGTAAATATAGTGGCATATAAATTGTCATCCAAGAATAAAAGAAAAACAAGAGAAAATTTGCCATAAAAATATTCCTAAGGTTTTTATTTTTCCAAACAAGTTTTGTTGTTTGGAAGATATGAGTTGCTTCATACCTTGAATCTTTAAACTTATTTAGGCCGGTAATCAAAATTAAAATAGCTGGAATAAGAAAAATGGTTGAGGCTAAATATATCTTCCAATAATTACTATCAGTTAAGATCAGTCCGGCAATAAGTGGAGAAACTGCCCAAGCTAAATTTACTGACGTCAAATATATCCCCCTAATCCGACCAGTTTTGTTATTACAAGAAAAACCTTCAAGAAATATATCCGTTGAAAAGTAGACTAAAGGTATTGTTACCAAATTTACCATAAAGAGAGACAACAACCAAAATGAACCTGGCAGAAAAGCCACACCAAGCAGAGAAATGAATTCTAAAATTATTAGAAATAAAGAAGTCTTATAATTACCGAATTTCCTTAGGACAAAAGGCATGAGAAAAAAACTGATAATAGTTAAAATAGAGCCTATGATATAAATAACCCCAACTGAATCTTTAGGGATAAAATTACTAATAAAACTAGAATTTATATAGGTAGGTAAGGCTGTATGAAAAGCGAAGAAGAATCCTAAAAGATAAACAAGGAAAAGACTGTTGATTTTGATTTTTTTGATCATCTTTAAAAACTACTTATTGAGCAGACTTAATTTTAGTAGAAGTACTTATTGACCCAGTATTTGATCTAGTAGAAGTACCTGAGGGAAAAAGAGCTGTTGATGTCCCAAGATTAGGTCTAGTACTAGTGGCTATTGGATTGATGTTTTTTGGCTTTATAGACGTATTTACCTTTTGTTTTGTAGTAATATCATCTAAACCAAAATTCTTAGTTTGTTGTAATAAAACAAAGAAAATAACCCCTATCAAAAGTATCATAACAACTAACACAAATTTATTATTCATTACGGCCCTGAAAGTATTGACCCGGCTTAGATAACCCATACTGAATAAATTCAACTTATTTACTGAATTTACTTCAGAAGAAGGCATCCTTTTTAATAAGTTTAAATCTTTAAATTCCCCACTAACTGCCAACATTCCCAAACCAATAACGTTGGCAAAAAGAGGAAACTTATTGTTATTTGAGTTTAAAATATTTAAATCTATATTTGAATTACAAGAGGCAATCTGAGCATCTCTTTTAAGACTCTCTTTTACGACCTCAACGATTCCAGGCAAAAGAGCTGAACCACCTATTATATAAATATTTTCTACCTTTTGATTAAAAGTATTTTCATAATATTCAATTGCCCCTTTAGTCTCTTTTAAAACATCTTCAAATATTGGTAAGATAACGGGCCGAACGGTATTTTCTTTACTTTCTTTAAAACCAAATTTTACCTTCAAAGCCTCGGCCTCAGACAGCTCTAATTGTAATTTATATTTAATCTCCTCTGACATATTTTCACCAGCTACAGGAATAGTAACGGCTAAACTAATTTTATCACTACCATCAAAAAAACTAAGATTAGTCGAGGTAGAACCAATATCCATAATGAGATTATGTTTATTGGGAGTCTTGAGAATGGTTCGGCCAAGACTTAATGCCTCTACAGAAAGAGAAATCACTTCCAAACCAATAGAATTACAAAACTTCACATAACCGTTGGCGATATCCTTTGGAACACTAATAAACACTATCATTTTTTTTGTTTTATCTGCCAGTGGTTTTTCCATAAAATCCCAATAAACCTTTTCCAGATTAAAAGGCATAGTCAAAGAAGCTTTTTCTATAATTACCTTTAATAAGGCGCCAGACTTGAGACTGGAGTCAACGGTAAAACACTGAAGAAAAGTCTGTGATTCAGCTAAAGACAAAATCACTTTATTATTTGAAACTTTTTTAGGCTTGATTTCCTTTAATAATTTTTTAAGCTTCTCCGCTAAAAAATTTGGGTCAAGAATACGGCCGCCTTCCACTATCCCGGCAGGTAGTTCTACTCGGCCATAAGTACTTACGGAGAAACGGAAAAATTTTTCTAACTCGATAATTTCTATAGAACGGTCACCAATATCTAAACCAAAGGCTTTATCAAATTTTATCGTTGAGACATTTTTAAGAAATTTTGTAAAATTCATTTTTATAAAAATTATAAATCCGCTACCACCATCCAAGAATTTACTATTATACTTGGCGTGTTAGTAGCTACTTCTATTAAAATTTTTCTGGTAAATGTAGAAACAGTGCTCGATGCCTTAATCAGCTTGGCAGTATCACTATCTTCTATGGGATAAATATAACACGTTTCATTCCCAACAGACAATGAATCACCGCCAGAATAATACCAACCTTCATTACTGGTAGTAGTAGCGGTAGTAGAGGCTAAGCGCATCAAGGCCGTTTCCCCACAAGCATTCACCGTATTCCAGGCCTTCAAGGACATTTCAGAATTGGTACTTTCAGTTAGTTGCCCCATAGAGCGTAAAATACTGCCAGTAGTAATAATCAATACCGTAGCACACACAATGAGCATCAATGTCAAAACTAGAAAACCCTTACTATTCTTTTTAAAAATAAAGGATATCATTGATTAATACCATTAATTTCCAAAGCATTGTCAATTGTGTTACTTATTTCATCCAAAACGGTCTGATTACTCTGATTTACCGCTTGAATGGTATCAATTTTCTCTTTACCAAAAATAGCATTAAAAGCAAAGCCGCTTATAAAATACAATAGTGTACCAGCGATAGCTAGGTACAAGACAGCCTCAAGTAATGTAAAACCTTTTTTCATACTTATAACATTATAACACAAAAACTTTAATTATTTTTCCAATTTGTTAGGATGGTATTCAAAGTAGTACTTGCCGTACGACTTGGTGTTAAATCCCAACTTACACTAACCCTAACACTTCTTGCCGAAATAGAATCTTGAATTATATCTGCTATTTCTATCACACGTCTGTATTTGTCATCAATTAAATCAAAGGACTCTACAAAAGACCAACCAGAGTCATCACTAACCAAACCATACGTACCAGGAGTAAGGCTAGCCCAGCTATTATTCCTAATAGAACGCGTAGCCTCTATACCCTCTTTAGCATAAGATAAAGCTTCATTTCTTTCCGAACTTAATTTGGTACTAATACTAGAGTCAATCATAAGAGTGGCAATAGCAAAAGAGCTCAAAGAAAAGACCGTTACGGCCAGGACCAATTCCAACAAACTAAATCCAGACTTATTGTTTTTTCTAAAATTGTTTAACATATTTTATGGTGTAATAATGATATCAATTTTTGAAATAGTACCAGATTCCCCCATCAAGATTCCTCTAGAGAAATTACCATTAGAGAAAGAAATGGTACCAGTGGCGCTCGGCAAACCAGTTAACTTTGAAAAAACAATTTCTTTTGGACCAGAAACTACAATTTCTGGCAAAAGACTATAAACCTCGTCAAACTCACTTACTTTTAATTCATAAGTATCTCCTTGAAATAATGTTATAGTGTCTGTATCATCGTCATCGATTTTTACACCAAAGGAACTGTCATTTTTTTGTAAAACTGCATTATGTCTAGCTTTTTGCAAATTATCAACAGCATTATCCCGAATGTCTTCTAATAGATACGATCGGTAGAAATTTATACTGTACGGGGCCGCAATTAAAATAATTGATGACCCTATAACAACTACCAACAGTAATTCTATTAATGAAAAACCTCCAGCTCTTTTGGACTTCACGGGGTAAACATCTCTCCCCAGCATGCTTTTACTTATATTCATAATTTTAAGTTTGAAGACTTCCAGTTAGCTTATAGATTGGCAAAATAATAGACATAGCAATTACTGCTACCGCTAACGCAATAATAATCAAGAGAACTGGTTCAATGATAGTCGGCAACAATTTTGTCCTATCAATAATCTCTTTTGTCCAAAAATCAGAGACCTTAAAGAAAGACTCCTCTAACGTTCCGCTATTTTCTCCAACTGACAAAACACTGATAGAGTTTACAGGATAGAGTTCTTTATATTCAGCCATAGTATTTACTAAAGAAATACCCATATTAATCCTATCAATCATTTCCTTTAAGACTTTTTTATAATAAAGATTTGATGTACCAACGTAGGCGATCCCAAGAGCCTCATCAATAGCAATACCAGACTTTAACAAAGTACCCATCAATTGAGAAAAAAGGGCTAGTTGATAGCCAACCACGAACTGTCTAATATAAGGAGAAAAGACCAAAGTTTTATGATAAAAATACCTCATTTTAGGAATTTTAAATACAAGAAAGATAATTAGCCAAGCTAAAAATGCGCCAACAATTACATATAGCCAATTTTTCTGGGCAAAGATAGAAATATTTAAAATTATTCTAGTAATCAAAGGGAGCTCAACATGTAAGCTTGTAAACATTGGGACTAGTTTTGGTAAAATAAATACCGTCAATAACCCGCCGAGAAGAACTACCGCTGTAAAAACAATTTTAGGATAAAGTAATACCCCATTTATTTGTTTCTTTAAACTATTATCTCTTTCCAACCAGACAGCCAAAAATTCTAGATTTTCCGCGAGTGAACCAGATAGTTCACCAGCCTTAATCAAGCTCATAAAAATATCGCCAAAAGAGCCTTCCTCCTCTTTGATGGCCGAATGTAAAGAAACACCATTTTCCAACCGGCTTTTTATTCGGTACAAAATCTTTTTAGTCGGTCCAGAAGCCGCCTGACTGGCCAGGGAATCCACCGCCTCATTTATGGTTACACCACCCCTAAGTAAAACGGCTAAATTTTTAGCAAAGTTTATTTGGTCATCAAGTGGAATTTGATTAAAATATTTATTTAGATTCATAAGATGTTAATCAATGTTAGAAAGACTCTCCAATTCATCATAAGTAGTTATACCATTGAACAAATGTACTAAACCATTGTAATACATTAATGTCATACCGTCTTCATAAGCCTTGTTCTCAATAGAAGAAGATGAGGCCTTGGCACTAATAAGAGTTCTGATTTCATCATTTACTTCCATAACCTCAAACACGGCCGTTCTTCCCATATAACCGGTATGTTTACAAGTTTTACAACCAGTTCCCTTGTATAATTTTATATCTGAAAGTTTTTTACCTGGAAAATTTTGCTTCATCATACTAATAAATTTAGGATCCTTTTCTTTGGCCACTAAATCCGCCACATCAGCAGCTGTTTTAGGATAATTTATTCGACAATGCGGACAGACTTTCCTAACTAATCTTTGAGCAATAACCACGTTAATAGATGAGGCTACAAGAAAAGGTTCTATTCCCATTTCCAATAATCTAGGAAAAATAGTGGCGGCATCATTGGCGTGCAGGGTTGAAAACAAAAGGTGACCAGTCATAGATGCGTTCACCGCAATGCTTGCCGTTTCATTATCACGAATTTCTCCCACCATGATTACATCCGGATCTTGACGAACAATAGAACGAAGACCGTTAGCAAAGGTGATATTTTTCTTTACATTAACCTGAATTTGTTGGACTTTATCAATACTATATTCTACCGGATCTTCCACGGTCACAATACTTATGGGTAGGGCACTTAGTATTTGAACTAAAGAATAGAGGGTGGTAGTTTTTCCAGCTCCAGTAGGACCAACAACAAGAATCATTCCGTAAGGCTCAGCAATAGCTTTCCTAACCTTAGTCAAATCAAAATTGTTTAAACCTAAATCTTCCAACATAACCTTTTTTGTTCTTTCAGATAAAATACGAAAAACGATATTTTCACCGTGTGTAATAGGTAAAATAGAGACACGAACATCAAACTCCATAATGTCTGTTTTATATTCAAAACGGCCGTCTTGAGTGGCGTCACGTTCATCAGTACGGAGATGAGACATAATCTTTACTCTAAACACAATTTTATCATGCATATCAAACGGATATCTCACAACTTCGTTTAAAACACCGTCAATTCTAAAACGAACAGAAACGGTATCATTTGATAACGGCTCAATATGCACGTCTGAAGCGTTATTGTCATAGGCATACTCCAAAAACTGATTCACCAAAAGCACCACACTGTTTTCATCATTGTGAACTTTATAGTTTTCTATAATATCAACAACATTTTTAAAAATGTTGTTTTTATAAGCCTTAAAGGCCTCCAGCATTCCAAGAGGAGTGGCATAATGAACAATAATCCGTCCATCTGTGGCCTGATCCACATGCTTGATAAAATTAAGGTTTGATGGATCAGAAGTAGCTAAACTATAGCCCTCCAATGTCTTATCAAAAATCACCGCGCCCTGAGCTCTAGCTACCGCTTCTGGCAACATCTCTAATAAATCATTTTGAACATTCTCTTCTTTTAAGTCAATAAAAGGAACATTGTAATATTTAGACATGGCTTCACCAAGCTTTTCATCAGTAATCACTTCAGCCTTTACAAGAGCAATTTCAACGGATTCACCTTTCTTAGCCGCGACGGTGACAACCCGATCAAAGTCTTGTTCACTAACGTAATTACCAGAAACCAATATTTCCTTTAGTTTTTCTTGAAGTAGAGACATTTATTATAATGATTATCAAACCCAATACGCTAGACACTAGTTAAATTAAATGAAAGAGCAAAAAAGAGAGATAGACCTATCTAGTGACTTCAATCTGATTATCTGTATCATCTTCCTCAATACTACCCTCGCCCATAGAATTTGGGGCACAAACCGTTATACGGCCGCTAGTTCTTTTAACAATATAGTATTCACTATCATCCGTACTATCAGTCTCATTTGTTGGATCAGTAGGGATATCAGTAAGATAAGTAGAAGAAGCAACGTTTAACTGGGTAACGCCCTCTAATTCACTTGCGTCAATTCCGTTACCAGTGCCGTCACAAAGTGTATCATTCTCTATGTCTATGTTTGAAGGTAAGTCACCCTGATTATCTAGAGCGTATTGATAGACAGCGTTAAGGATAGTTAAGACGTCTGAACGTCTCTGGGCGTTTCTAGTATCACCAAGCTGTTTGGTAGGGTTAATAGCCAAAATAACAATACCCGCCAAGATGGCGATAATACCAACAACAAGGAGAATTTCCAACAGAGTGAACCCAGACTTTGACACATTTTTTTTAGACATTTTTTTTGATTTAGAATGTTAAATTAATAAATTAATAAATGCTTGTTTAAGCTCTTACTATTATACCAAGACTAAAAAATAACACAATGTATCTATTTATCCACATAGCAAAACTCCCTAGATTTTTTAAGAAATCTAGGGAGTTTTGCTATTTTATTCTACTCAGGTAGAACACAACCTGATATTTTTGCTAAATTAGAGAGACCCTGTTCTCCTTCGTGTTTATTACCAGCCTCATCTATCCAGGTTGGATAACCCGTTATCCCCTTATCAGTACACAGCTTTATATTATCTGGGCATTCCACGTATGGAACGTATTGAAACGCTGTGCCAAAACGATTTTTTTCAACTTTACAGTGTGAACACGACTCAGCCCCATACATAGTCAGATTCTTACTTGCTAAACATTTAGCAAAATCATCATAAACCAAGCTAACTGTTTGACGAGTAGAAAAATAACCTATTATCAAAATAATGGCCACTAAAACTATCGCTCCTAAAATATATTTTTTATTTGCTGAATTTTCCATGTTTTTATTTAAGCTTATTTTTTAATAAAAACACTATTCGTTACAACAATCCACTAGCTTACTCATAACATCCTTCAACGTCATGGGCTTTTCTTTATCCCCCATATCTTTTAACTCTGGGATATTCACAATTTTTAATCTCAAGGCAAAAAATAAGTTAAACATCTTATAGGAATCAGCAAAAAAATCTTGAGCTTCAGCTTTTTTACCTTCTTTTTGTAATTTAGTTCCCACCTCTAAAAGTCTCATGGAAGTGGCCAACAAATGCTTGGAAATGCACCAGACTTCTCCCTCCTTCTTATCAATCATCCTAGCTAATAACTTGGTTCTCATGGTCCGAACTTCTATCAGCATATCAAAATACTCCGGCTTATCTGTTTTAGCTCCAGTGAAATAAAAATGTTCCTCCAAAGAAATCAAATTCATTATGGCCATGGCTAAATCCTCCTCAGTGGACAAATCTAAACCCCCACTAGCCTTTACTGCTTCCATTTTCTTTAAGATTTCTTCAAATTTTATTTGGTCTTCATTCATAAATATTATTATTAACTCTGTGTATAAATTATATCAAAAAAACCAATAAACCCAAAACTATGAACACAAGAGCTGCCCACACTCTAGTTTTCTTAGTTTCCATCCTTCTTAGCTTATCCAGCTTTTCTAAAATTGGCCGGTCAGTGGTGATAAATATGGCTATAAGTAAAGGTAGAACAAAAATTAAATTATACAAAACTAAATACCAAAAACCCTTCATGAAAGAGCCTTCATCGTGAAGTAAACCTAGCACCAAAAGATACGGCCCACCAGTACAAGGAAACTCAAACATCCCCACCAACAACCCTAAAACAAAAGCAGCTGGAACACTTGCCTTAGCAATAAGCTCCCCCACCTTACCATGAGAAGCATCAGGCAACTTGAGTTTAATTGGGAACTTGGGAAAAAATTCATTGATCAGGTTTATCAAACCAAAAATAATAATAGCGGCCGCCCCAAGCTTGGCCATACTATTGGGAATGTTAAAAATAGTTAGAACCTTTAGAATACCAAGACCAATTAATATATAGGTTAGAAAAATACCAAAAACATAGACCGAACCCGTTTTGATGATTTGCGCCCGGCTATGGCCAAGACTAAATAAGAAAGCTAAGGTAATAAAGAGGACAGAAAAGGCACAGGGATTAATACTATCCACAAAAGCCGCCGCCACAATAAGTAAGGGAAGGAAATTTATCTTAGATTTCAAGTCTAAATAATTTACATCTATTATTCCGGTGTAGATTAAGATAAAGACCGCTAAAAAAAAAGCTATTCCCAAAAATGATAATAAATTTCTCAATTTCATCTTTTTAGTGTATCAAATTTCCTATAAATATACTAATATAGACAGATGAGATTAGATACCCTAATTGTAGAGAAAAAACAAGCCAGAAGCCGAAATGTGGCTAGTGACCTAATAAAAAAAGGACTGGTTAAGGTGGACGGAGAAATAATTACTAAGCCGGCTAAAGAATTTACTGACTACAGTGATTTAATAATAGAAATATTAGAACAACCAAAATATGTTGGCCGAGGCGGACTTAAACTAGAAAAAGCTCTCCAGGAATTCAAGATTAATCCAGAAAATCTGACTGTTATGGATATTGGTTCATCTACTGGTGGCTTTACTGACTGCCTGCTTCAAGCGGGCGCGAAAAAGGTTTACGCCATTGACGTTGGTACTGACCAATTAGATTTGAGTTTGAAAAATAACCCTAAAGTTATTTCCATGGAAAAAACTGATATTAGAAATATTGAAAATCTTCCGGAAAAACCAGACTTGGCCGTGATTGATGTTTCTTTTATCTCACTTCAATCTATTTTAGAGAAAGTAGCCAGCCTACTGTCGGGGCAAGGGAAAATTATTGCCTTGGTCAAACCTCAGTTTGAGACAGCAAAAAGCGAAAAGAATAAAAGAGGTGTTGTTAAGACCGATGAGAGTAGAGATAAGGTAATAGAAAAAATTGAAAATTACTGCTGTGAGATTAATCTTAAAGTTATCAATAAAATAGATTCCCCCATCCTTGGAGGCTCTGGAAACAAAGAATATCTGATCTTACTACAAAAAGAAAACTTACTTCTTTCTTATCCTTAAGATTCTTGAGGCTTCATTGACAATACTGTCCACGGTCATGGAGGCTTTAATCAAGAAACTGGTGGCCCCCAACTCTAACCCCCTTCTAATATCCTCTCTCTCACCAAGGTTTGATAGAATAATTACTGGTATATCTTTTGTCTTATCACTGTTCTTTAGTCCGGCCAAAACTTCAAAACCACTCATGCCAGGCAGAAGTAAATCTAGAAACATCAGATCTGCCATATCTGACTCAGCCGCAGCCTGAGCCAATTCCCCACTTTCAATATGACGGACAACACAGCCTTCATCTATTAATTTTTTAGAGACTAGGCCGCCAAGAAATTTGTCATCTTCAACTATAATAATTTTTACCCCAGGAGTAAATTTTTGTGTGTTTTCCATATACACTTAATTATATACCCTTTCTAAATTCAAGGCAAATAAAATTTAGGTGTATTTAATAACTTGAAATTAACTCAAATATAAAGTATTCTTCCTAAAGCTAATAATTTTAGCTAAATTGCGGGATCGTCTAATGGTAGGACACATCCCTCTGGAGGATGTTATCTTGGTTCGAATCCAGGTCCCGCAGCAATTTAAAAACAGCCCTAAAAGCTGTTTTTAAATTGCTGCGGGAAGAAAGCAAATGATTTTGCTTTCGGCCTGGATTCGAACGGCGGAGTAGATTTTTTCAGCAGAAAAAATCATGAGCCGGTGCCTAAGCAAATTTGAGTGACGACGAAAATTTAGCTGAGGGAGAAATTCCAGGTCAAGCAGTCTTTTTACACCTTCAAATACTTCCTAACCGCCAAGTAACTAGAAATGGCGCCTAAAGCAACACCCGAACCAAAAATAATTAGAAAGATCTGACCAAAGTTTTTTAAGTAGAAATCAAATAGATCCAAGCCAACAAAGAAATTTTTAGATAGATTACCAAGCCAATACGTTAAAATAAGAAAGACAACCATTACCAAGGCCGCCGAGACGATACCATAAAGTATCCCGGAGACCACAAACGGCCCCTTTACATACCGCTCGGAAGCACCCACTAAACGCATAACAGATATTTCATCTTTAGAAATAAATATGGCCAAACGGATAGTGTTAAAAGTGATGATGACAGAAATAATCAAGAACAAAACAGCTACCCAAAAACCTACAGTGCCAGCCGCTTCAGTTATTTTAGTTAATCTACTTATCACCTCCTCGTTTTGATAATAATTTATCTTTTCAATTATAGGATTGTCTCCACCTGATAGAGGATCTTCCCCACCAAGGAATTTAGCAATACCTTCATATTGAGATGGTTCTTTAGCCTTTATACTCAGAGAGGCAGTTAGCGGATTTTCACCAAGCTCGCTTAGAGCGGATAAAGTTAACGCGTCATCCTTATGTCTCTCTTTAAAATCAGCCAAGGCTTTTTCACGAGAAGTATAAATTACCGTTACATCACCCATAGCCTCAATAGATTTTTTCAAACTAAAAATATCAGCTTCTGAGGCCTTGGTGGTCATATAAACATTAATATCAACCTTGTCTTTTATTTCCTGAAGAGAAAATCTTAAAATGGCACTCGTAAAAATAAGTGATGAAATAATAAACAAAGCAATAAACATCACCACGAGTGATGATAGGGAGACAAAACCGTTACGCCAAAAACTGGTCAGACCGGCTCTAAAAACTCTTTTAATTTTTAACCACATTATTTTTATATTTTAAATTATAATACGTAACTTCCCTTTTTGTCATCTCTGACAACCTTACCATTCTGCATACTAATAACTCGTCCGCCAATAAATTCTACCACACCCCGATTATGAGTGGTAATAATTACCGTGGTACCCAAATCATTTATCTTTTTAAGAATATTAATTATCTCAAAAGTATTTGCTGGATCCAAATTTCCGGTTGGTTCATCGGCAATGATGACATCTGGCTGATTTACAATAGCCCTAGCAATAGCTACTCGTTGTTTTTCTCCACCAGAAAGCTCACTAGGAAAACTATAAATCTTCTTCCCAATATCTACCAATTCCAATACATGCGGCACATCAGCTTCTATCTCCTCATCTGTCCGTCCCGCCGCCTCCATAGCAAAAGCAATATTTTCATAAACAGTTTTATTTGGTAAAAGACGAAAATCCTGAAAGACAGTACCGATCTTTCTTCTGAGTTCAGTAATCTCCTTTCCTTTTAATTTATGAACCTCGGCTGATTCATAAAAGACCTTACCTTTAGTAGGTTTTTCTTCCGCTAAAATGAGCTTTACCAAAGTAGTTTTACCCGCCCCAGAGTGACCAACTATAGAAACAAACTCTTTGGGCTCTATGGTTAAGCTTATATCATCCAGAGCTACACAGTCATCTGAATAAATTTTAGATACTTTATCAAAGTAAATCATTACTCAGACATTATAACAAAAATTTTTCAATGTCACCACCTAATACTTCATCTACTTGAGCAGTTTCTACCCCACTTCTATGGTCCTTAACCATTTTATAGGGATGTAAGACATAAGAACGAATCTGATTTCCCCATTCAATAGAAGTAGCCTTACTGACAGACAGGCCATTTTCTCTAGCTTTTTTATCCTCTTCTTGTTTGGCATAAATCTTACCCTTTAAGATTTGCAAAGCTTTTTCTTTATTCTGCGGTTGAGATCTTTCACTTGTTGAACGAACAGAAATACCAGTTGGTAAATGAACAATCCGAACTGCTGTTTCTCTTTTATTTACATTTTGGCCACCTGGGCCACCAGCTTTGGACATCTCAATTTTCAAATCACTATCTGGGATAATTAATTCGGTGCTTTTCTCAAACTTTGGCACAAACTCTACCAGAGAAAAAGAAGTTTGACGTAAGCTCTTAGCATTAAAAGGAGAAAGTCTGACCAGGCGATGCACACCAGATTCTGATTTCATTTTTCCATACACGCCCTTACCAGAAACCTCTAGGGTTATATTTCTATAACCACCGTGATCATTTTCATTTTCATCTAAAATCTTATAAGACCAATTTTTATTAGCAAAAAATTTACAATACATTTGTAAAAGCATCTTGGAAAAATCCTCCGCATCATCACCACCAGCGCCAGAAAGTATGGTGAGGATAGCATCACCGCTATCATATTTACCCACCCCCGCTATTTCAGCTTTTAAGTCAGCTATTTCCTTAATTACCGCTTGGGCTTTATTTTTATCAGACCAAAAATCAACACCCGACATCTGAGCTTCCAATTCCGCTAACTTTTTCTGTTTTTCCTGATTACTTTCTGGCATCTTTTTTATGGAGCCGAAGGCGGGAATCGAACCCACGTCTCTACTTTACGAAAGTAGTGTTCTGCCACTGAACTAATTCGGCTTTTTACTTACGTAAACTCTAGCCTCGACTGTCCGCTTACTTAAGGCTCTATTCTCTCGGCCCTTACCCCTATTCATACCACCATAGGTCAAAGTTAAAGCATCACAGTTGGGGCAAATTAAACGTAAGTTACCTTCACCGTTATTACGCCAATTTCCATCAACATGATCAGCAACCAAAGGAGAGTACCCCAGTTTAGCATTAATCCTGGCCCAACCGCAAAGGCAGCATTTATCACTAAATTTTTCTCTTAAATAATTTTTTATATGCACGGAGACAATCCCTAATCTCTGTAGGCCAATAATTTCTCCGTCTTTCCATTTCTGAATATAAATCTTATGCTGATATTCAATCTGACATTTATTGCTACAATATTTATAACCCGAACGAGCCGTCTCTTTTTTACAGTTTAAACATGCACTTCTTGCTTTTTTAGGGTTAGGCATACCCTTTATAATATACGAACTAACGACCAAGGTCAATAATATAGATTGGTCGTAAATTCAAAAACCTGATATTGGAGCCAAGACCCGGACTAGTCCTCGTCCTCGCCTCAAAACTCGCCGTCGCTCGCTTAGGGCTGGACACCGGCTCATGGTTTTATTTACTAACAAAACATCATTCCGCCGTTCAAACCACGGGCGCAAGCAAAAATAATTTGCTTGCTTTTTGGAGCCAAGACCCGGGTTTGAACCGGGGACCTCGTCATTCGTTTACACCTTACCTTACAGGTACTGTACACCTTTCACATTTTGGTTACAAAACGTTCAAGGTCTTGCGAAGCTCCCCCGGAGCTTCTCACCTCTCGGCAAGGACTAGACTGTATCTTTTTCCACTGATTATGGAAACCCTTGTCAGTCGTTCGAGCGCTTTTAACGGCGCTACGGTCTTGTCCTTCATAATTAAACTTAGGATATTAACCGTGATTCGGGATTCATTCTGACGTTACCGCTAGAATGGGCAGGGGTTACGACCCACCAATGACGTGCTCTACCAGCTGAGCTATCTTGGCTTAAAATTACTTCAAATTAAGCACCGCGTAAGAATAGCTTATTTTACAAAATTTTTCAATCTATTCCAAATAATTGCGCGGGCTATGGGGATACTTCCCCCCGCCCTAGCTAACACAAAAACCACCAAATGGCGGTTTTTGTGTATTTTTTATTATAGATAATCTAAACCTAAATAGTAGATTACTTTCCAATATAAACTGGAATCATGTTTACTAATTTAAAAAGTCTAATCAAGATACCGCCCATTCTCCCGTCAGCTTTCATTGTAAGATTTCCAGTTACACCCTTGTAACCACTTACCTTCTGCATCAGATTAATCCCTTGAGCTAGTCTAGCCTCTTTTGTGCTAGCATTTACGCCCGGTAAAACTTTCTCAAACAATACCATCGCGGAATCATAGGCTTGATCACTAGCAACATAAACATAAGGAGTGTGACCAAACTTTGCTTTATAATCTGAATAATACTTTGTAGCCACTGGGTTTGTATCTAATGGAGCGTAGAAAGAAAAAATAATTCCTTCAATAGCACCCTTTGATAATTCCTGAATAGATGGAGTAGTAGCAACTGTAGGAATAGTTAAGTAAGGCTGTTTCATTCCCAAATCTTTAGCCTGCTTCATTGCTACACCAATCTCATCATAACCAAGAAAAACAATTACATCATTATTCTTAAGTCTTAATAATTCAGTCTTGAAATCAATGGTTTTAGGAGTATAACTTTCAACCTGAACTATCCCTTTTGAGCCAATTCTCGCAACAAAAGCATCGGAAACACTTTGCATAAAATTATCGGTAGTTGAGTGGATGATACCAATATTTTTATAACCTTTCTCTATGGCATAATCAGCAATAACATCAGCAAGATCAGTAGTCTCCTTGGCAATACAGAAAATATTGTTTCCAAGAGCGCCTAGATCTTTATCACAATCCAAAGAGTCAATAATCATCACGTTATCCTTTTTAGCTTTTTCTGCTACAGCCATAACACCACCATAGTTAGACATAATGATTGTTTCAACACCATCAATATTTACCAATTTTTCATAAGCTGAAACTGACTTCGCAGTGGCAAACTGATCATCTTCAGCAATAAGCTTTACAGTTCTTCCGTTAATACCACCTTTGGCGTTTACTTTATCAACCGCCACCTCAATAGCACTTTTAGCTTCCTCTCCCAGAATAGCCGCACCACCAGTAATAGGACCAATGTAACCGATTGTTATTGGCGAAGTGTTTGTAACAATAGGTTTCTCATTTGAAATCCAAACCCCGACAATTATTAAAATCAAAACTATAATCCCGATAACCACCTTTGTTGTTTTACTCATTTTTTAAATTAGACTA
>JBIIYK010000009.1:0-20111 GCA_044346845.1 Minisyncoccia bacterium
AAAAAATATCATCTTTAGCTAGGAAACCAACATAATCAAAATTATTGCCACTATCCGCGGAAAAATTGGACGGTTTTTCTAATTTCCCCTCCGCCTGAATCAAATCTCCGTATTTAAATTCAGGGACTAAACCAGTACTGACCAAAACTTTTTCCGGAATAGACTCGCCTGAAACAATTAACTGAACACCCCCATCTTTAACACTAGGCTCATCAGAAATCACGCCCTTAAAGACAATCTTCTCTCCCACTAGATGAGAAAGATTTGTATTATTAATCTGAATATTCTTAATCTCATATCGCAAAATACCCAAAGAGAAGGAAAAAATAAACATAACTAGTAAAATAATTCCTATCCTACCTTTAGCTAAAAAATGGCCGTAAAGAAAGATTAAAATAGATAAAAGAATGAGAAAGAGGAAGAAAGAAAAACCCAGTTTTATAAATGAACTAATAAAAATACCGGCGGTAAAACCGCCTACCACATAATAGAAGATATTATTTCTCATTTATTCCCCAGTTTTTTAGAATCTCTTGCTCATGCAGAGGAGAAATAGCTTTTTGATATTTAGCACCTCTTGTTCCTTTTACTCGTTTCTCACATTCTGGCCAGGTAGCATCTTTATGAACCACTCCACAGACTAAACTAACATAAGAAAAAGATTTGACCCCCGAGTTAGACTTCTTGGCCTGTGTCTGCCTAACAGCTTTCTTGACCTCATCATGACCTAGATCATTAATATTCACATCATAATCAGCCAACTTTCCGGTATATAAATCTACTTTTTTACCTGAAGCCAAATCAGAAGCTATTTCATCACAGCGTTCATTCCCTGCCACCCCAATATGACCACCAATATAATTCCATTTAATCTTCTTGTCTGTGGCAACCAAGGCTAATTTTTCCCATAAATCCCTATTTGAGACATCCTCCTTACTTTTAGTTTTCCAACCATTTTTCTGCCAACCAAAAATCCAGGCCGTCATACCATTAATAACGTATTTTGAATCTGTATTTACCACAAGATTTGCCTCGGTTTTATTTTTATCAACAAAAGTCAAAGCTTCCAAAGCTCCAGTTAATTCCATTTTATTGTTAGTAGTGTGTTTATCAAAACCACCAAGCTCTGACACCTTACCGTCTATAGCTACTACCGCCCCCCAACCACCTGGACCTGGATTCCCCTTTGACGCTCCGTCACAAAATATTATTATCTCTTCTTTATTCATAATTTAGGATTATATCATATTTTCTATATCCACTATGCGTAGTCTTAACTCGGCAAAACCGCGGAAAGTAGACTTTTCAAAATTAGCTGAAAGATTAATTTTCTGCCCAGCTTTTAATTCTGTTTGCACACCACTAGAACCAGAAAAATCCGTGAGTTTGGTAAAAAAACCAATCGCCTTCACCGCCCGGCCACGGGAATTATTAAAAGTTAATTCCAGATGATTTGTCTCTTTGCCAAACATTTTTACTTTTTCAATTAATATATTTTTAAAAAGAAAAAGTGGTTTAGGGTTACCAGTGCCAAACGGAGCCAGTTTTTCTATTAACTTATAATTTTCATTTGTAACTTCGTCCAAACTTATTTCCAGATCTGGCAGCACTTCTTCTGGAACAAAAGAACCTTTTAAAACAATTTTTTCATAGGCTATTTGCAATTTATCTTCCAACAAATGAATTTTATCTTGAACAAGAGAAAAACCACCGGACATAGAATGACCACCAAAGTCTTCAAAGATTCCCCCCTCAACCTCCCGCATTAAATCTAAAACATTCACCAGACCGTTACCACGGAAAGAACCCTTGAGAATATTTCCTCCATCACGCCCCCAGAGAAAAACTGGTCTATTATGATCATCTACCAAAGAGTTGGCCACCAGACCTAAAAGTGAAGGTTTCCAATCTGGGTTACCAATAACAATGACCTTCTTTTCCAAAACGGCCTGAGGACCTTCATAGCGGTCCTTCATTATCTTCCGAGTCTCTTTCACCATACTCGCCACTACCCCCTTACGTTCATTATTAATATGATCCAGATGCCGAGCAGTTATATCAGCTTCAGCTTCGTCCTTAACCACAAAAAGTTTAAAAGCGTCCTCTGGATCCCCCATTCTAGACGCAGCGTTTATCCTAGGTGAGATAGAGAAACCAATATCATCCTCAGTAATTTGTCTCTGTTCAATTTTTAATAATCTTAGCAACTTTAATAAACCGACTCTAGGTGATTTTCTTAAAACTTTTAGACCATAAAAAGCCAAGGCTCTATTTTCCCCCACTAAAGGAACCATATCTGATAAAGTGGCAATCCCCACCATATCTAAAAGCCACTTCTCCCAGCCGTCTATAACAGCAAGATCTAAGAAAATATCCTTGGAGCGATTAGTCTGCGTTAAGCGTAAAGGATGTTTTTTAGATTTTGCTGTTATTAAGATTGCCTGAGCTAATTTATAAGCCACCCCCGCTCCACACAAATCCTTAAATGGATATTTGCTGTCATGCCTCTTAGTATCAATAACCGCCACACAATCAGGTATTTTTTGCTCACCCTGTTCATCCACTAGTGGCATATGGTGATCTGTGATAATCACATCTATACCATGTTTCTTAGCCTGAACCACTTCTTCTACATCAGCCACGCCGCAATCCACGGTAATTATCAAATCAACTCCATCTTTTTTAAATTTCTCTATGGCCTCATGGTTTAAACCAAAGCCTTCAATGTGGCGGTGTGGAATATAATTTGAAAAATTTTCATAATTTATCTTTTGGAATAAATCATGTAAAACCACACCGCCAGGTATACCATCAGCATCATAATCACTATAAACGACTATTTTTTCTTTTTTTTCAATTGCTAATAAAATCCTGTCCACCGCCTTTGCCATATCTGGTAAAAGAAACGGATCATGAATATCCCGTTCATAATCTGGAGTTAAAAAAGCTTCGGCTTCCGCCTGGGTTTTAATACCTCTATTTTCCAGTAGTTTTCTGAGTAAAGGTGGATAATTTTGCATTCTGGCATTATAACATAGTAAAAATGAGTAAAAGTTATGATACAATAATCAAATGAAAGACCCAAATTGTATCTTCTGTAAAATTATTAATAAAGAAATACCTAGCGAATTTATTTTTGAAAATGATAATCTTGTTATTCTACAGGACATAAAACCTTCAGCCCCTTTTCACCATTTAATGGTTCCTAAGGAACACATAAAATCTATTGCTGACTTAGAAGAGAAACACAAAGATATCATCTCTGAATTGATATTTGCTGCCAAGAAGGACGCAGAAAAAGCCGGCTTAAAAGGTTATAAATTGATTTGTAATGTTGGCCGAGATGGCGGACAAATAGTAGACCATCTGCATATACATTTGACAGGTGGTTGGGTTAAATAAAATAGTGGACTAAATAAGATACCACAACATATTATTTTTTCGTGCCTTACGGACCGATATTTTCAGCAGAAAATAGAGGGAGTAGAGAAATATTTTTGTGACGACAAAAATATTATCGTGCAAAGAAAAAGTGATATGTTGTGGTATTTAAACCTACTCAATAGTTTCTATCTGAAAAAAATTATTTAAACTGACCTTTCTTAGATTCACTTTTTCTATTTTTTTAGTTTCAGTATTAACTTCCACTTCCAACAATCCCCCGGTCATAGTTTCCTTAGAAAAATACTGATCAAAAATAAAATTCCCCAAGCTATAAGCAATCCAAGTATTATTATAGTATTCCAAAGTCTGCACCACATGGGGATGCGCCCCCACCACTAAATCAGCCCCAGCATCAACCGCTAAATGTGAAACATTTTTCTGGTATTCATTGGGCTCTGGTTCATATTCATCACCAAAATGAAAATAAGTTAACACCAAATCATTCTCCAATTTAGCAGAAGAGATTTCTTGTTTCATTTTCTCCAGATCTAAATTTGCAAACTGATTAAACGATAAAATAATAATTTTTATGCCATCCAAAACAAAACTCTCCCTGCAGGGAACTAAGTCACTCTCTTTGAGACGAATTTTAGTATCAGTTAGCGCCTCTAGGCCATAATTTAAAATGTGGTTATTGTCTATAGAAAAAGCATCAAAACCAGCGTCTTTTAAAACCGGTAACACTTTTGGCTCCATCCGAAAAGAATAAATATTTCCACCATCCACCCCTTTGTCAGACACTGGACCCTCTAGGTTACCAAATAAGAAATCATAATTCTGTAGTTGCCCCTTTACCTTACTAAATAATTCTGAATAATCCCCAGTTAGATTTTTATTAACTGACGATTTCACACCTCGATCCAACATAATATCTCCAACAAAGGCCAAAGTAATATTAGCCTGTGGACTCTCAACTATTGCAACTGGGGTTTTTAAAGAAGACTTGTGAGTATCAGTTAAAACATCTTGAGACAAGAGAGGAAAAATAACCTTAGACCCTAAAAGAATAACAAAGAAAAAAATTAAACCATAGAAGAAACTTCTTTTAAAATTAATCCACATTTTTTAATAGTTCTCCGAATTTTTTAGGATTCAAACTCTCTCGGCCTATGAGGAGTCCCTGTACCTCGCCTAAGGCAACGATCTCTTTGGCGTTATTATGACTAACTGAACCGCCATAAAGAATTGGTATTTCCAAAATCTTTGGACTTTTATATATTTCACCTAAAACTTTTTTTATGAAAATAGTCATAATATGAATATCCTCCGGCTTCATAGCCTCAGCCTCGCCTTTACCAATAGCCCAAACCGGCTCATAAGCAATCACCAACTTGGCTAAATATCTTTTTTGTAATTTACCGATAGAATTTATTATCTGGGCACGCAATAAATGTAAATATTCGCCGTGCTCATCACGGTTTTTCTCCCCAACACAAAGTATCACCCTCAATCCAATTTTAAGAGCAGCATTTATTTTTTTAGATACCGCTAAATCTGTTTCCCCCAATTCTCTTCTCTCCGAATGACCAAGAATAACGTAGCCCTCACCCTCTTTTTTAAGCATACCCGGACTTATTTCCCCAGTAAAAGAACCAGATTTCTCCCAAAACATGTCTTGCGCCCCCATCACTACCGAACCAGCATTAATCTTTTCTAAATCAGATAAATAAACAAATGGCGGGCAAATTACCACCTTGGTATTTTTTAACTCTTTGGCCACTTTTTGAGTCTCCCGAAAGATTTCTTTAGCTTTTTCAGCAGTCTCCGGGTTCATCTTCCAATTCCCCACAATTAGCAATTTATTTTTCTTCATACTTTTAATTATAGCATTTCCCTAACCACTAAAAAAGTAATTCAGCAAAAAAGGGCCGGGTAACGGATACCCAGCCCTTTTCATAATCGCCTAAATAAACTCCATCCACTCAATCCCCTTCAGTTCTTTATTTCCAATGAATAAACCGTCATTTACATACTCCCTGTAAAGCATGTGGTCACCCCGGCTCAAAAGCCCCTGACGATGAGTGAAAACGACTCGCACATCCTCCCACTTAGAGTCGGCTTCGACTCGCAAGCGAAGGTTAAAGATGATGAGGACTACATAAGACCCCTTAGGAGAACCGGCCGCTATCATCCCATCAATAACCGCCTGAGCCCTCATGAATGAAGCCTGCAAATCTTCCGGCTGACCATTATGGACAAAATAAATAAGCTTATCAATCCTCATACCAACCGCCTTTCATCTTTCGACTATAATAAAGAGTTATCGAGCCAATCTGTATTGAGAGTAACAGTATGTATACGATTCGTCAAGTGTAGATAAAGTAAATCACTATTTTGATTTTTCATATTACAGAGAATTATTAAATAATTTATGCTAAAATATTAGACAGAACTTATGCCTAAGTCGAATCATAAAAATAATAATGGTTTTACACTTGTAGAAGCACTGGTTGGCACGGCGGTTTTTATGATTCTAGCCATAAGTGTTTATCAAACCTACACCATTGTTTTAAATACGGTCAGCAATTCCCGTGCCAAGATTTCCGCCACCGCTCTAGCCAATGAACAATTTGAAATTCTCCACAATCTCCCTTATGATGACGTTGGTACTATGAGCGGCATACCAAATGGTAAGATTATAGCTTCACAAAATATCACTCGTGATGGCATAGTTTTTGCTATTAAAACCACAATTCGCAGTATTGATGATCCTTTTGACGGCACTATTGGTGGCACCACAAATGATCTCTCGCCGGCTGATTACAAAATGGCCGAATTAGAAATTTCTTGTAATTCCTGTAAAAATTTCTCACCACTTACTTTTACCACTCATATCGGGCCCAGAGATTTGGAAAGCGCGTCTAACAACGGCTCTTTATTTGTTCGAGTTTTTGATATGAATGCTGTACCTTTGCCAGATGCAAATATCCACATTACTAATACTGAAGTATTCCCCTCGCTCTTCATAGATGATGTCACAAATAATGACGGTTTATTACAAATAGTAGACGCCACGCCAGCTACGGACTCATATAATATTACTGTTTCCAAAGACGGCTATTCTACCGAACAAACTTATAAAACCGGTGAATTAGGAAATCCAAATCCAGTCAATCCAAATCCTACCGTAGTGGTAAGATGGCTAACTCAAATAAGTATTTTCTTAAATTACGCCAAAGATTTGAGCATTAAGAGCATTGATGAAAATTGTTCTTCAATATCAAATATTGCTTTTACTTTAAAAGGCACAAAACTGATTGGCACAAATCCTGATCTCTTGAAGCATAATGCTACTAGCACAACAGATGTCTCTGGTGAAAAAATTACCAATTTAGATTATGACACCTACACTCTGACTATGGATAATTCAGATTATGTTTTATTAAATAACGCCACTAGCACAAATATAGATCTAAACGCTAGCTCTACCGGGGAAATTTATTTTAATTTAGCGCCTAAATTAACAGATAGTTTTCTAGTAACTGTCAAAGATAGCGCTGGGCTACCTATTTCCGGTGCTAATGTAGAATTACTCCAAGGCACGAGTACTGTAGCTACTGAAATTACTGGACCTGGCACAGCCGCTTGCAGACAAGAAGGCCAAGCTTTATTTACCGGTTTAAATCCTATTAATTACAATATGGTAATATCTAAAACTGGTTATCAAAATTATACTGATTCTCTGAACTTAGGTTCAGCTTGGCAGGAGAAAGAAGTGATTTTAAATCCCTAATTTTAAAATGAAAATAATTTCATATAAAAAAAATAAGTTAGAGGAAGGTTTTACAGTGGTAGAAATGCTAATTACTATTTTTATAGTGACCTTGGTTGGCATAGCTATAGTAAATTTCCAAATTAATATTTTTTCTTTGAATAAAATTTCCGGTGACAGTATGAACGCCCAAACTGACGCCAGAAAAGCCCTAAAGGTAATGAGTTCAGAGATCCGCTCCATATCCCCGTCTGATAATGGCTCATACGCCATAGCCTTGGCCGCCACTTCTACCGTCACTTTTTATGAGGATATTGATAATGATAACTCTAAGGAACAAGTCCGTTATTTTAAGAGTGGCACTAATTTAAAAAAGGGGGTGATCCAACCAACGGGTACAATTTACAATCCGGCCAATGAAGTAGTAACTAATTTGGTTAGTGACTTGGCAAACAGTTCTTCTTCCCCTATTTTTTATTTTTATGATAAAAATTATGATGGGTCAACCGCCCCCCTTTCATATCCAATAAATATTCCGTCAGTCAGACTGATTAAAATCAACATTTTTATAGATAAAGATATTAACAAATTTCCAGCTCCAATAAATGTCACCAGTCAAGTTTCTCTCCGAAATCTAAAAGATAATTATAATGATTAAAAACAATCTAAAAAAGGAAAACCACCGAGGTTACATGCTAATCCAAGTAATTATCTTTTCGTCTATTGCTGTTTATATACTGGGTGCCTTAGTAAGCTGGGCGGCAGTAAATGTAAAAGCCTCAAAAGAATACTCTAACAGCGAGCAAGCCTTGCAAATTGCCGAAGCAGGGATTGATTATTATCGCTGGCACTTAGCTCATGCTCCAACTGATTTTATGGATGGTACAGCTACTTCTGGACCATATATTCATAATTTCAAAAATAAAAATGGAGATACCATTGGTACTTTTACTTTAAATATTACGCCACCAAGCCTTGGTTCTACTTTAGTTACAATACAATCAACCGGCAAGATAAATACCAATCAGAATATTTCGCGAAAAATAAAAGTAAAACTAGCCAAACCATCAATGGCTAAGTATGCAGTGGTGGCCAATGCCGATATGCGTTTTGGGGCCGGCACGGAAATCTACGGTCCTATTCACTCAAATGGTGGCATACTTTTTGACGGTCTGGCTCATAATATAATCTCTAGTAATAAAACCACTTATACCGATCCTGATTACGGCACCGATGAATACGCTGTTCACACTAGAGTAAGCCCGATAGACTCCACTCCACCAAATACATTGTTAGAAAGGCCAGATGTTTTTATAGCAGGAAGACAATTCCCCTTACCACCAGTAGATTTTAATGGTATCACTGCTGATTTGGCCTTGATGAAAACTGATGCCCAAGCCAATGGTTTTTGGAGAACCAGCTCTGGTTCATCTGGTTATCATATAATATTAAAGACTGATGATACTTTTGATTTTAAAAAAATAACAGGTCTTTATTCAATAGGCTCATGCGCAAATGAGAAATGGAGCATTAAAGATGAAACCTTAGTCGGAAACTACCCATTCCCCACAAACGGAATTATTTTTCTAGAAGATAATGTTTGGATAGATGGGCAGATTGATAATAACCGCCTGACTATTATTGCGGCGGTTTTGCCAGATGCTTCAGCTACTAGAAAAAATATTACTATCAATAATGATTTACTGTATACGAACTATGACGGTTCAGATACCATTGGTTTAATTGCCCAGAATAATATCAATGTTGGTCTCCGCAGTGAAGATGACTTAAGAATTGATGCCGCTTTAATCGCCCAAAAAGGAAGAGTGGGGAGATACCAGTATACAAGTAGCTGTTCATCCACCTACTACAAAAGATCTATTATTACATTATATGGGATGATTGGTACAGCCATGCGTTACGGCTTTGCTTATACAGACGGCACTGGTTATCAAACCCGTAATTTAAATTATGACGCCAACTTGCTTTATGCCCCACCACCAAACTTCCCATTAACATCAGATCAATACATCACACTATCTTGGGAAGAGATCAAATAACCAAAACAGCCAGACATTGCTTTTTTGTGCAAAGAAAAAATGATGTCTGGCTGTTTAGACCTAAAACCTACACATTATCCATCACAGAATAAATTGGAGTCACCATAGAAAGAGCAAAGAAGCCTACCGCTACGCCAATAATAACCATTAAGACTGGTTCAATTATTGTAGAGAGGTCCTTAGTTCTCTCTTCCACATCATTTTCATAAAAGACCGCTACCTCTAAAAGCATAGCCGCCATATTACCAGTTTCCTCACCCACACTCATCATCTCTCCCACAAAAGTAGGGTATAAAGTTGGATTCTTCATAAAGACACTAGAAATACTTTCTCCTTTTTCCACAACCTTGGCCGCTTCTTCCAAAACCTCCCTATAATAATGATTACTAACCATATCTTTAGTAATTTGAATTGAATTAGCTACCGGCACTCCAGCAGTAAGTAATGAAGACAAGGTCCTAGCAACTCTGGCTGCATTGGCTTCTTTAATTAACTCCCCAACGAGTGGTAATTTGATAACCAACTTATCCATGGCTCTTTTACCCAAAGCTGTTTTTAAAGAAAAGTAAATTCCAGAAACAATTGCCAAAATAAGTACAATGGCCAAAAGCCAATGATTTGTAAAAAAGTCACTCATGGCAATAATTAATTTAGTACTACCAGGCAACTCGGTATTTAAATCTTTAAAGGTAGCGGTAATACCGGGGACTACAAAGATAAACATAAGTATCCCCACCACTAGCATCACAGAAATAATCACTCCGGGGTAAATCATGGCGCCTTTTACTTTCTTCTGTAAACGATATGTTTTATCCATCTGGGTAGACACATTGGCCAGAGCCTCAGATAGACTACCACTCTCCTCGCCCGCTTTGGACATGGAAACGAAAAGATTAGAAAAAACATTTGGGTAAGACTTGAAGGCTTCACTCAAGGTTTTACCTTTTTTGATTTCCAAGTTAATCCCTTCAACGATATTTTTGAAATGAGAATTATTTGTCTGTCTTTCAATCACAGACAAAGCCCTACTAAGAGATAGACCAGCCTTGGTCATAGCCGACAGATTTTTGGCAAAAGCTATTTTTTGAGCCATAGAGACACTTCCTAAAAAAGGAAAAGTTTTATAGATGAAAAGCATAATTCGGTCCTTATTTAACTCTTCCGCTGAGACTAGCATCTCACCATCCATCTTTAATTCATTATACAAACTAAATCTACTTTGAGACTCTCTTGTTCCCTCATATTTTTCACCATTCTTTTTTATCGCCTTAAACTTAAAACGCATCTTTTATTCAGAAATTACCCGAAGAACTTCTTCAATAGTAGTCACGCCCTGTACAGCTTTAAAGATACCGTCTTCAATCATTGATAGCATTCCCTCTTTTTTTGCTTGGGCATTTATGACACTATCAGACTCACCTTTCACTACCAAGTCCTTGATGACCGGTGACATTTTAAGGACTTCATTTATACACACTCGCCCCTTAAAACCGTCTTTAGCCTCGGCAGATTCTTTGGGCTTATAAAAAGGAATAGTTTCCATAGTTTCCTTTTCATTAACAACTTTTTCTTTCTTCAAGAAACTTAGGACTCTTTCTAGGTCAATTATCTTACCAAGAGAAGCAACCTCAGATTTTGACAAAAAATATTTTTCCTTAACATTACTTAATTTTCGAATAAGTCTTTGAGCAATAATGACTTTAATAGTAGAAACGATAAGAAAAGGCTCTATCTTCATATCAATAAGTCTTGGCATAGCACCAGCAGCCGAGTTCGTGTGTAAGGTAGAAAGCACTAGGTGACCGGTGAGAGCAGCATTGATAGCCAATGAAGCAGTTTCATTATCGCGAATTTCCCCCACCATAATCACGTCTGGATCCTGGCGAACTAAAGAACGGAGACCATTAGCAAAAGTAAAACCAATCTCTGGCTTAACTTGAGTTTGATTTATCCTGTCCATTTGGTATTCCACGGGATCTTCAATGGTAGAAATATTTACATCAGGAGTATTTAAAATATCTAACAAAGTGTATAGGGTAGTGGTTTTTCCTGAACCAGTAGGACCGGTAGTTAAAATAAGTCCAGTGGTTTGTTTGATAGCATCATGTAGAATCTCTAAACCATCACCATGAAAACCCATAGCCTCCAAGGTAAAGCCGGAGACATTTTCCCTCAATAACCTCATTACGGCCTTTTCACCAAAATAAGTAGGCAAAATAGAAACACGGAAAGATACTCGCTCATCACTGGTCTCCATTTTAAAACGTCCATCTTGAGGTAAACGTTTTTCATCTAGTTTTAAATTAGCAAGGACTTTTATTCTAGCAATAATACTGGTAGCCACACTTTTTGGTAAGACCATGGCGTCATGAAGAATACCGTCTATACGGTAACGAACAAGGAGCTCCCCTTCTAAAACTTCAATATGTATATCTGAGGCGTTTTGCAAAATAGCATGCTTAAGCAAAGTATCCAAAATCCTAACTACTGGTAAATCTTCAGCTAACTTTTTTAAATCACCATCCAGATTATTCTCACTCCGGCCTTCAATCATATTCTTCAAAGCCGTGGCGTCCTTCTGAATAATGTCTCCAAACTCGGCTTTCAAACTTTTTTGGTATTGAAGCAAAGCATTCTTAATAGAATCCGTATCTGTAAGACGTGGCAAAATACGAAGTCCAACTTTCTTTTTTATAAATTCAATAGAGGAAAGATCTTTAATATCAAGCATGGCCACCTCCAGAGAATCTCCAACCTTTTTAAAAGCTATGGCATTATTCTTTCTAGCTACCGGTTCAGGAATAAGGGAGAGAACAGCAGAGTCTATCTTTTGGTTCAACAGACTAACAAAAGGAATACCCAAAACATAAGCCTCGGCTCGACGAAAATCATTTTCACTAATCTTGCCATTATTAACCAAAACGTGACCGGCTGTCAGTTTGTTTTTACTTTTTAACGCCTCGGCTACGGCTTCTTCGTAATCAGTTTCCGTAATTAAACCAGAGTCAAGTAAAAATTCTTTAAGTTGATTTTCTTGAACGATCATTTGTCCTAATTATACCCCAAAACATTTACAATATCAAAACAAAAAGTCCCCTCTTGGACTTTTTGTTTAGTGATTTCAAATATTTAAATTTTTGATTACCTTTCTATGATTGTTCCACCTGTCCTGGTGACACTAGTAGTAGCTGAACAAGCTGGACCGTAAACATGATCGGTGGTAGAGGCGACTCTAGCCACAACTTGTTTCTCACCAATAGTGGTAAAAGTTTGATTTAAGGTAGTGGTAGCAACAGAAGAAGTGGTAGTTCCATTAGCATCTACAACATTCCAATCAATATTACAAACTGGACAAGTGTTAGGAGTGGCCTTCCAGATAGTATTAGTATTAATCATAACCGGATTAACATATGGGGTCATGGCTACAGAGCAAGTGAGACTTGGATCAAGTGGATCTAAGACATCAGCGTGACAAGCAGCAGAGGTTGCGGTTCCATCCGAGCAGGTCCAGTCCCAAGGACCGTCATCCTTAGTGAAAGTGTAATTTGTTCCAGTAGGACAAGCATCTGTTCCTCCAGGCCTGGATACAACTTTTTTACCGTGTGCACTACCACAAGAAATTGGAGACCTGAGGTCATAACCAAGATACCCCGCTTGCCAGCTACTTAAATTTTTGTAAGCACCAATACAGAAAGGATAGGCTTCGGCGTAATAGTAGATTTTGTTATCAGGTGAAGCTTTGGCGGTAAAATTAGTGGAGAACCGCTCATTAGAGATAGAACTCAATGTTGATGTGCTAAAGGCAGCATCTTTAATCCAAGATCCTCCGTCTTCTTGGTAGTAGTAATCTAGTTTTAAATATTTAGTTAAGTCAATCCAAGCAGCACTAATGTTACCTTGAAAAAAGTATCCCTGGCCAACAACAAGGGAACCATCTTTATTAAATTGAGGAGAAGAGATAGTTGGTATAGCATCAGAAGATCCATGGGAATTACCAGCCGAAGCATCATCGACGGTTGGTGGAGTCGGGCCAACGTCAGAACCTAGAGGCATAACACGTAATATGGTTGAGCTAGCCAAGAGAGACTCTGCTCCTAAAGAAACCCTGGTGACTTGGAAATAGTCTGTCGGACTAACGTCAGTGATTTGAGTCGAAGTGGCAGTGGTAGAGGCAACAAAACCATCATTTTTATAGATTTTATAATAAGTTGTAGTAGCCACAGCCGGCCAAGATAATTTGATTATGTTATTAGAACAATCAATGACAGCGAGGGAGGCATTAGGGGTAGTGATGGCGGTGAAGGTGGAGGTGGCAGTTCTATCAGCACTCAAAGTAACCACGCAAGCCCCCGTGCCAGTACAAGCTCCAGACCATCCAGCAAAAACCGAGCCAGCATCGGCTACAGCGGTGGAGGTGGCAATTCTATTAATTTTGAGTCTATAAGAACAAGTATCGCCACAATCAATTCCCACCGGAACAGAGGTGACAGTACCAGAACCAGTCCCCGCTTTATTGATGGTTAAAAGACGAGTTGGTCTAAAATCAACAGTTACAGTAGTAGATGCAGTCATAGAGACAGTACAAGAATTTTCTAATGTTGAAGTACAACCTGTCCAATCCAAAAACATGGAATCCTCATCTGGATTAGCTGTTAACACAACATTGCTGTCTTTCATAAAAAGACGAGTACAGGTTGTGCCACAATTAATCCCTGCTGGAACAGAGGTGACAGTACCAGACCCACCACCAGTTTTAGAAACTGTTAAGTTATAACCTAGTTTGAAATAAGCGGTGACAGTCTTATTTGCACTACCCATAGTGACTGTACAATCCCTTCCTGATACTGAGTCACAACCAGACCAATAATTCAAAACTGAACCAGTGTTTGCTGTCGCTCTTGCTACTACGTCTACACCCGGACAATAGTCTCCCGCACCAGTCACCGTTCCAGCATTATTACCACCTGTAGCAGTGGTCAATGTGAATTTAGGGTCAGCAGAGCAAGAGGGGTTTGTATAAGTTCCGCTCAAAGTACCGTTAGTACAAGTCCTTGGTTGTGAAGTACAAATACTACCACAAGAGACAGATGAGTTTAAATAATATGTTTTACTACTACCACTGTTAATAACATAACCACCTGGACCAGTACAACTAGAGCCAGGATTTACGATACAAGAAGGATAAAGATAGCTTCCACTCAATGAGCCATTAGTACAAGTTCTAGATTGTGAAGTACAAGTACCACCATATGGAACAGTGGCTGCTAAATAATATGTTTTACTTGAACCACTAGTTATTGCGGCGCCGTCAGGACCGATACAACTAGCTCCAGGACTTACGGTGCAAGTAGCGTTAGTGTAGCTTCCGCTTAAGGTACCGTTAGTACAAGTTCTAGATTGTGAAGTACAAGTACCACCGTAAGGGACGGAGGAATTCAAATAATATGCCTTACTTGAGCCGTTAACAATTATAGTGCCATCAGGACCAGTGCAATTATAATTTGGCAAAACTGTACATGAGGCATTAGTATAACTCCCACTAAAAGTATTAACATTACAAGTTCTAATTTGCGAAGTACAAGTACTACCAAAAGGAACAGTGGAGGCCAAATAATACGTTAAACTAGTTCCACTGGGAACCTGAGACCCACCAGGGATAGTACAATAAGCAGTCAAGTCAGAGACACTTTGAATATACCCAGCGGCCGTCCTGTTCCAAGAAGCGCTTAGTGTATTCCAACTGGTTCCAACAGAACTAATCACCACTGATTTTGAACAAGTATTATAACCAACACAAGAGAGACTTGATAACATTGCGCTGGATGTTTGAGCAAACACTGTCGAGAGAGTGCTTCCAGAACTCAGGCCACTTCCGGTATTAGTGATCTTGTGAGTATATGTTCCGGATGGAACAATCCCTATATTACAAACAACATTATTAGTACCAGTAGTAGCCGGTGCCGGTGCCGTGCAGCTATAAGCATATGAGGAAATAGTGTGTAATGAAAACAAAATTCCCCAAAAAATTATAACTAAAAATATTTTTTTCATTAAAGAGATTAATATTAATTTCTATAAAAATAATTATAACACATCCACACTTGACAGCAAAGAAGAATTTGCTATAATAGCCTAGTAAGTTTTCAGTTCGCCCGAAAGGCGGACTTTTATTAAAATTAAGTGGAGGAAAAGGTGTTAAAATTTTTCTCCTAAAAAACAAAAACATGGTAGATCTAAAAGTATTAAATGCGGTCTTAGAACAATTAGAACAAGAAAGAGGCGTCCCAAAAGACAAGATGCTTGAGGCTATTGGCATGTCCTTGGCTACGGCTTATAAAAAAGAGTACGGTAAAAGAGGTCAGATTATTCGAGCTAAATTTGACTTAAATACCGGTAAAACAGAATTTGAACAAGTAAAAGTAGTGGTAGAAAAAGACAAAGTTATTATGAGAGAAGAGGGAGAAGAAATAGAGAAAGAGAACAAAAGAGAAGCTTTTGGTCATAACAAGGTGATGCAAGCCAATAAAGCCAGTGATGTAGAAGAAATGGAAGGCGAATTGGTTTATTTCAACCCAGAGCATCATATTCTCTTAGAGGACGCCAAGAAAATTAAAAGAGGAATTGAGGCCGGTGAGGAAATGATTTTCCCTCTAGAAACCAAAGAGGATTTCAGCCGAATTGCTGCTCAAACTGCTAAACAAGTCATCATCCAAAAACTTCGTGAAGCTGAAAAAGTTTCTGTGCTTGGTGAATATGGTAAAAAAGAAGGTGAAATAGTAACCGGTACTGTTCAGAGAATGGAGCGTGGAAACATATTTATTGATATGGGCCGAGCCACCGCCATCCTCCCCTATGAAGAACAGATTCCAGGTGAAAAATATCAGCAAGGTGAGAGAGTACGTGCTTATTTGTTCAAAGTAGAAGAAACCCCTAAGGGTATTTTCCTAAAGCTTTCTCGTTCTCATCCAAAATTCTTGGAAGAATTATTTAAAATTGAGGCTCCAGAAGTTCTAAGTGGCACCGTGGTCATGAAAGCTATTGCTCGTGAAGCCGGTTCTCGTTCTAAGGTCGCCGTTCAATCAACTGATGATCATATTGATCCAGTTGGGTCACTCGTCGGTCAGCGTGGTGTGCGTGTGGCTACTGTTATGAGTGAACTTGGTGGTGAAAAAATAGATATTATCGAATGGTCAGCCGATCCTAAGAGATTTTTGGAAGACGCCCTTTCCCCTGCTAAAATTCTCAACGTTGAAATAAATGAATTAGAAAAAAAAGCTTCCGTGGAAGTATCTCCAGATCAACAGTCTCTAGCTATTGGTAAAGGTGGTCAGAATGTTCGCTTGGCTGCCAAACTCACTGGTTGGAAAATTGATATCAAATCAACTACCGCTCCTGTTACAGAAGAAGCTACTGCGGAATAAAGTAAAAGCAAAAAAGAGTAGCCCCGGCATCAGATGCCGGGGCTATTTTCTATAACCTCCTATTTAGTCATATCAGGCTTGGCTTTTTAGAGAAAATCCGCTATAGTATGCCTTATTATAAGAAGTTTTATTAATTTATTAACAAGAGAACAAACAAAACAAATTTGTCTTTGCTCTCGTAAACAACAAAAAATATGTCAGGATACATCTGGTTCGCAATTGTCTCATCACTCGTCGCTATTATTTACGGTTTATTCCTCGCTCGCTCTATTTTGAAAAAAGGAGCTGGTGATGAAAAAATGCAAAGCATTGCCCAAGCTATTCAGGAAGGAGCTAGTGCTTATCTTAACAAGCAGTATAAAACCATTGCTTATATCGCAGTGATTTTAGTTATTATCCTGTGGATTTTCCTTGGTTGGAAAATGGCCCTTGGCTTTATTGTTGGTGCTTTCTTTTCCGCTCTCGCTGGTTATATCGGTATGAACGTTTCTGTTCGTGCTAACGTTCGAACCACTGAAGCTGCAAAAACTGGACTAACAGAGGCCCTGGATGTTGCCTTTAAAGGTGGGGCAGTAACCGGCCTTCTTGTTGTTGGTCTTGCCCTTCTAGGAGTAACTGTTTTCTATGCTTTAACCAAAGACGTTGCCGCCCTTGTTGGTCTTGGTTTTGGAGCTTCCCTTATTTCTGTTTTTGCCCGTTTAGGTGGAGGAATATTCACCAAAGCGGCTGATGTAGGTGCTGACCTTGTAGGTAAAGTTGAAGCTGGTATTCCTGAAGACGATCCTAGAAACCCAGCCGTAATTGCTGATAACGTTGGAGACAACGTTGGTGACTGTGCTGGTATGGCCGCTGACTTATTTGAAACCTATGCTGTTACTTCTGTGGCTACCATGCTTTTGGGTTCCTTACTCTTTGCTGGTTTTTCAAATGCTGTCATCTATCCCTTAGCTATTGGGGGTATAGCTATCTTCTGTTCTATCATTGGAACCTGGTTCGTTAAACTTGGTAAATCCAAGAATATTATGGGAGCCCTTTATAAAGGTTTAATTGCCGCTGGTATTCTAGCTGCCATTACTTTCTACCCTTTGACTAAAATGTTGATGGCCGATAACGGTAAATATTCTGTTATTGGTTTATTCATCTGCGCTTTAACTGGTTTAATAGTTACTGGCTTATTAGTAGTCATTACTGAATACTTTACTTCTACTAAATTTAAACCAGTTCAATCTATCGCCGAAGCTTCTCTTTCAGGACACGGAACAAATGTTATCCAAGGTCTAGCTATTTCTATGAAAGCTACCGCTTGGCCTTTAATTTCTATCGTTGCTGGTATCTTGGTTGCTTATAAGTTTGGTGGACTTTACGGTATCGCTATCGCGGCCATGTCCATGCTTTCTATGACTGGTATTATCGTAGCTATTGATGCTTACGGCCCTATCACTGATAACGCTGGTGGAATTGCCGAAATGTCCGGCTTACCAGAATCAGTCAGAGATGTTACTGATCCTCTAGATGCTGTAGGAAATACCACCAAAGCTGTAACCAAAGGTTACGCCATTGGTTCCGCTGGTCTTGCTGCTCTTGTTCTCTTTGCTGCCTACACTCAAGAGATTTTAACTAAATCAGGCGAGGTGATGGCTTTCGATTTAAGTAATCCTTTAGTTATTGTTGGTCTATTCATTGGAGGTCTTCTCCCTTATTACTTTGGTGCTCTTTGTATGGAAGCTGTAGGTAAAACTGCCGGTAAAGTAGTAGAAGAAGTTCGCAGACAATTCAGAGAAATCAAAGGCATCATGGACGGTACTGGTAAACCAGATTATAAACAAGCTGTTTCCATTGTAACAGGTGCTGCTATCAAGCAAATGATTGTCCCAGCTTTGATACCGGTTATTGTTCCAATCTTGGTTGGCTTTATTCTTGGGCCAGTAGCTCTTGGTGGAGTCCTTGTTGGTTCTATTATCACCGGTCTCTTTGTGGCTATCTCTATGACTTCTGGTGGAGGAGCTTGGGATAATGCCAAGAAATACATTGAATCAGGTAATCATGGTGGTAAAGGTTCTCCTGCTCACAAAGCCGCTGTTACCGGAGACACTGTTGGTGATCCTTACAAGGATACCGCCGGTCCAGCCGTAAACCCAATGATCAAGATTCTAAATATCGTAGCGCTCCTTATTGTCGCCTTCCTAGTATAAACAAAGGCTCAAATGGTAAACAAAAAACCTCCTATGGTAAGGAGGTTTTTTGTTATATAATATGATAGCTATAGTTTAATCGAAAACTATAGGGTTTATTAGTTAAATTAGTGTCGCGCTTTAATGGACGGTTGCGCGACATAATTTCGTAAAATTATATGAAAAAACAAATTATTGGGATATTAGTGATCAGCGGTCTTATGGTTTCTACTCTAGTTTTTGCTGAAGATGTTAATACTAAATGTTTTGGTAGTACTGATGGCAGATCTAAGTGTGCCTCAAGTACTGGAGAGCAGAGAGTAGGAAACAAGGAAATAAAATTAGAATCGAACTTAGGAAATAGAGGAACAAAAATTGTATTAAATTTAGAAAGAGGTAGTACCACTGAAAAGAGATTAGAGAACCGAGAAAACAACATTCTGAGAATTAAAGAAAGACTTGCAAGCACTACCGCCTCAACTTCAGTTAAAAGAATAGAGAATTTGGACAAGAGATTTGATAAACAAGTAGAGCAAATGGGTAAGGTAAAAGATAGACTTCTAAACAAAGAAGTAAAAATCTTGGATGTCCTAGGAAAGATTTCCAGTAAAATACAGGAAAGAATAAACATTCTTACTGGTAAAGGTTTGGACATGACTGCATCTAAAGCTAAATTAGCTGAAGCTACTTTAAAAGCCGAAGAAATGACCATTGAAGCTGATAATTTAACTACTTTAATAAATACAGAAATAACAGAGGCTAACAAAGATAGCTTATTTCAAAGCATAAAGGCTTCCCAAGAAAAAATAAGAACTTTAGCCAGAGCCACTCACGCCCTCCTTGTAGATACCATCAAGGAAATAACAAAGGTCCTACCGAGAAATGATAAAGCCGCTTCAACCGCCACCTCTACCAACTAAATTAATAAATATTTTATAAACTTAATCACTAAAGAATTATGGAAACAGAAACAACAAAAAGTTATGGTGGAGTCATTGGAGCAATAGTCATCATTGTTATCCTTGTGGCTGGAGGCTGGTACTTTATTGGTAATAAAGTAGAAAAAGTCCAGGAGCAAAAACAATCAGCTAAGGTCATAGATGTCAGCACTGGTGCCTCCACTGAGGTAAGTGACATTCAAACAGATTTAGATAATCTAGATCTAAACGCCTTGAATCAGTAAACTACCTTAAAAAGCTGCTGAGTTATTACTTTTTTGTGCCTTACGGACCGAAGTTTTTAGCAAGAAACTGAGGGAGTAGAGAAGAAATTTTTTGACGAAAAAATTTCTATCGTGCAAAGA
>JBIIYK010000029.1:0-6424 GCA_044346845.1 Minisyncoccia bacterium
ATTTATAAATTAACTTGCTCATTTTAACAAAATTATCCATAAAGTAAAAACCGCCTTTTCGGGGGCGGTTTTACTTGATTGAATCTATTTTGACTTGGAAGAAAGGCTGGCGGTGTCCGTTTTTCTTGAAGTATCGGCTCTTTTGCTTGTAATGTATAACAGTAACTTTCTGAGCTCGGCCAATTTTTTCTAGAGTACCTTTTACTTCAGCTCCTTTAATAACAGGAGTACCAATGGTGGTGTCCTTACCATTATCAACTAACAAAACTTGGTCAAAAGTAAGCTTATCACCTTCCTTATATTCACCGGTGATTTTTTCAATTTTAACAGAATCTCCTACAGAGACTTTGTATTGCTTTCCACCTGTTTTTATCACTGCAAATTCCATTCCGTCTATATTACACGAAATATTTTAAAAAGCAAGGATTACCCCTCCAATTCTGGTTTTTCCAAGGCCATAGCCTCATAATCCAAAGCAGTTTCCGTACCAGTAATGCGCATAAGGTCTTTATCAATCTTTTTAAATTCCTTGGAACCATCCATATATTGGTTTACCACGGTAGAAAGAGAATTACCAAGCTTGTCATATTTCTCGGCATATTTTTTCAAATGCACTGTCAGTTCTCCTACTCGCTTCACAATGTCTTTAGCGCTTTCCTCTATTTGCATAGCTTTTAATCCTTGCAGAACTGTCTGTAGATAAGCCAAAAAAGAAGTAGGCGAAACAATAATCACTTTATATTTAGACGCAGCTCGCTGAATCAAACTCTCGGTATCCTCCTTTAAAGCACCAATTTTATTAATCAATAAATCATAATAAATAGCCTCGTGCGGTATAAACATAAAAGCAAAGTCCATAGTTCCCTTAGCGGGCTGAATATATTTGGAGGTTTCCGTAATTCTATTTTTTAAATCATTCACAAATAGTCTCTCCAATTTTTCTTTTTCGACTGGATCTTTTTGTTCAATAATTTTATTATAATTCTCTAAAGAAAACTTGGAATCAACTGGTATAATCTTTTCTTTCACAAACACCACGGCATCTGGAATCAAATCATTACCCTCTTCATCTTTACCCAGCTTATACTGCATCTCAAAACTACCCGGTGGCAAAACATTTTTTAATAATGTCTCTAAATAATACTCGCCAAGTATCCCCCGCTGTTTAGGATTTTTTAGGATATCCTGCAGGGACTGAAGCTGATCTGTAAAACCCACCACCTGCCTATTTGTTTCATCCAACTTAGTCAAACCCTCCGTTACGTCCTTAATCAATTTAGCAGACTCACTAAACTGAGTGCGAATGGACTCATTCATATGACGTGAAGACTCAGACATCTTGGTATCCACCGTCCTGTTTAATTCATTAATCTGCTGTAAAATAAGATTTAAGCCAATATCATCTTTTTTCTCTTCTGGCGCATTTTTTTTACTTAAATTCAGCCAGATAAGTATGCCAAGAGCTATTAAAACCAGAACCAAAATAATGCTTAAAATTATTTCCATAGCTGTAATTCTAACATAGTTTGTGCTAATATTCACACATACTAATACGGAAGTATGGATATTTAATTTTAAAAGTCCTCGGATTTCCTCGTCAGAACTTCGGCCAGACATTTTAAAATCAAACATCCTTACTTCCTTAACAATAAACATATGTCTATACAACAAGATATGAGAGCGGGAATAAAAGACGCCATGATAGCCAAAGACGCCGTCAGACTAACTGTTCTTCGAGGATTAATAACTTCTTTTACTAATGAATTGGTAGCCAAAGGGAAAACTCCTCAAGCTGAACTCATGAATGAAGAAGCAATAGCCGTCATAAAGAGAGCCGTTAAACAAAGGAAAGATTCTGTTGATCAATTTACCAAAGGTAACAGGTTAGACTTAGTAGCTTCTGAAGAAGCAGAATTAAAAATACTTGAAACCTTCTTACCTCAAACCATGAGTAAGGAAGATATTAAAAAAATTGCTGAAGCTAAAAAAACTGAACTTGGAGTGACGGATAAAGCTGGTATGGGTAAATTTATGGGCGCCCTAATGAAAGAACTCAAAGGCCAAGCGGACGGAAATAATGTTAAGGAAGTCGTGGAAGGCCTATTTAACTAATATAATTAGCCACTTCTTACTGCTTGACAAACTCTGATAAAGAGGTGTATAATTTACGTAGGTGATCTTTCCAGGTATTAGTGTTTGAAACCACATAAAGGAAAGGAGACTATTCATATGACAGCATTGGACAGAGCCGTTAACGCAGCTGCCTACATCATACGAAAAAAGTCTATGACATTTCCTGAGGCAGTGAGAAGTGCTAGCACAAGTGAGGGCGTCGACTTCAAAGACGTTTGCCATAAGCTCAATGAACGAGCCGCCGCCCACAGGGTCGCACAGAGACTGAAGGCTCAGAGAGATAAAGCGAAGCCCGTTTCTGAGCCTGCCGTTTCTTACTGGTGGAACACATAAAACCACCAGAAACTCTTGAGACACCCAGCGATCCGTTCGCTTGGGTGTCTTCTTTTATTTTGATTTATTATAAAAAAATGCTATATTGGCTAAACCATATTTTTAGGAAAAAATATGGTCGCCCGAACATTTTGAGAAAAATGTTTAAGGGCCCTATCGTCTTATTGGTTTGACGGAAGCCGAAGCAAAATGCGCAGTTAGTAAAATTAAATATTGGCCCTATCGTCTATCGGTTAGGACGGAGCCTTCTCAAGGCTCAAAGCGCAGTTCGATTCTGCGTAGGGTCACAAATTATGTAAAGCAAATAAACTACTTTATTTGCGAATAATTTGTGAAGACGAAAGCATGTTTTTCTAGCAAGAAAAACAGCTGAGTCCGGGGCTGGAAAATTTTCATTCGACGGAATGAAAATTATTGTGGCTCACGCTATCTTGCATGCAAAGCATACAACCTTGCATTTTTTATAAAAAAGAATACTCTTGGCTTAGATAAGCAACACAAACAACGGAGGTTTCAGATGCCACAAGCAGGAGAACATAAGAATGTTATCAATCAAGGGCGTGATATTAACGGCCTGACAATGGTTCACTGTTTTGACTGTAAATCAACAACTCGGGATGCAGACGAGGAGCGAGCGATGAGGAAGATGGCTGTGGACAGGTGTGTGCCGAATTGCGAAAACTGTAGGAGATTGCGGGGTAGTTACGACGGTGCACCCGCTGTACCGGAGGGAGGAAGTTGCAATGATTCCTTCCATACTTGTCCACGTTGCGGAAAACGATGGTGGCAGTTTAACACGCACTTCCACCTGTGGGGACAGGCTTAATGGTCTCTGTTCTATCATCGAGGACGCATCAGCAATGATGCGTCCTTTTCTTTTACCTCACTAAATCAAAATTACTAAACACTACATTCCACCCCATTATCATAGTCTCAATGGTGTTCCATTCCAAGCTCTGTAAGCTCACAAAACTGGACAAATGACGTACATTTGATATAATATTTAGAGAATTTGAATAGCGAAAAAGGCTAATAAATATCTAAAGGAGATTTCCGTGGCTATAATTACAGCCTGTTTAGGACTGTTGATGGTTTTGTGGGCTCTCCCCACACAATTCATCAAGAACCACAAGAATAAACAATGCGGAGTCGTTCTGCCGATGGCAATCATGCCGTTTCTCGTTTGTACCGTACGTGCAATATACGCCTCACAACGCGAAGCTTGGGGAATTGTTGTACCTGACGTTGTCGGGGCCATCATTTCACTAGGAATCGTGTTTCAGTGGTTCAAATATCGTAAATAAGTAATGCCCGCTCTCAAAGAAGGAAAACCTCCTTGCACTCTTGAGGCGGTTTTTCTTTTATCTAATTAAGTAGCAATTCTTACCGATATCAGAAAATTAAAATTACAAAGTATCTATAGCCTCTTGAGCAAGTTCTTCAGCTGTATTAGCAAAGTCCTCTGCTTCGTCATAATCTTCATCATCAAAAGCATCCTCAGCATCTTCAAGAGCATCACGAGCATCATCTAAGAAATCCTCAGCCTTACTGATTCGGCTACCACTAGCATCAGAATCAGCAACTTCATCTTCCGCATCTTCAATAGCGTCTCTAGCATCATCTATCATATCCTCGGCATCATCTCGAGAATCATTGTCACCAATAGCATCCTCTGCCTCTCCAGCCAAGTCAGAAGCTTCGTCAGCTAAATCTTCTGCCTCATCATAATCTTCATTATCCAATGCGTTTTCTGCCTCCTCTAATTTTTGATTTGCTTCGTCCAATAACTCCTCAGCCTGCTCCACATCTTCATCATTATCATCAGCCTCTTCGATTTTTGTCTCAGCCGCATCAATATCATCTTGAGCCTCATCTATCGCATTTTCAATTTCATCTTCTACTGATTCACCACCAGCATCTTCAAAAGCATCCTCGGCATTTTTATAAGAATCTTGAGCAAGTGAAAACGCTTCAACATAATCTTTATCAAAATAAGCCAAAACTGCATCAAACAAATCCTCCTTAGCGTCTTCAAGATTTTTATCAGCCGCTGTGGTATCGCCTTCAGCATCATCAATCTGATCCTCGGCATCTTTCATCATTTCAATCGCTCTTCCCACCTCCGTTTGGGCTTTTTTAGCCTCTGCGGAAAGAACAGCTGCTCCATTAGCTTGAGCAGTGATCAATTGTTTTCTCAAATCAAGCACTTGAGCACTAAGCGTGTTAATTAAACTCGCAGCGGAACTTGTACCCGTTGTATCAATTTGTACACCACTCGATGTTCCAAGTGATTTTACTAAAGAATTATACTTAGCCTGAGAAGCTGGACCCCAAAAACCGGTGCCTGGTAGACCATTAGCCTTTTGCCATTTAGCAATTGTCTCTTTAGTCAACGAACGAAATAGACTGGTTTCATTACCGGGTGAGCCAGCACCACTAGTAGTAATAATATATCCACTGGAATTTAAATATTTTTGTAAACAGCGCACATCTTCGCCTGTGACCCCTTCTTCCAAATCACGAGTAAAATCACAAGTGGCGGCGTTAGCATTTATTGCTAATAAACCCACAAACAAATAAAATATCCACTTTCCAATTTTCATATTTTTTTATATTAAGCTATTAAAAGCTTTGCAGCTCATGTTATTATCTCATATTTTATTTCAAAATAAAAGTAGATTAAGGAAGAATGGTTAGTACATATATTTCTTCTATGATATTCTTATGCTAGATTTTGAACACATTAAACCAGTAAAAAGACAGGTCGTTAAAATGAAAGTAGTAAGAGTCATTACACAACCAGGCAACTACAGAGGACAAATACGAAAACTTTTCGAGAACACAGGAGCTCCTGGCTATTTCATGATTGCCACAGAAATCCTGGCTCATCCCGCTTATGAGCTATCTGCGCCTGACATGGATTTCTCACTCTTCATCACCGATACAAAGGTACCGCGTTCTGACATTAAAGAACGGAAGTTTCAGCATCCCAGCCTTCAGCAAGTGCTTTGGGCGGTTGGCTTTGCTAGTATGGAATTAATGAATGTTGTTTCTGAAAAACCTATTCGGTTTCTCCATCCACCCTTTCACGTTCCCCACTGCGGTTTAAAACACAGTACCATGTGGCGACAAGTCTGTATTAGCCGAAGTAAGAAAGCCGGAGTTGGCTATTATGTTGGGACAGTTGGCGTCTCCGAACCATCTCCCAGCATGTCATTGGCATACTGCTTTCCCCACGAAGGTTAGCAACTTGCTGAATTCCAAAAAGGGCGTGAATAAAATCGCGCCCTCTTTTTATTAACAATTTAACCATTAAACCTGAGGGTGAATTTGGCGGACACGTTAATATATGTTAGCCTATGAGTAGATGAGTTTGTATGTTCTAAATTGAGAAAAGAGACAAACGTGGACAAGAAATTACTTCGAGATATTATGACGGTCAAAGAATGTCTAGATATCTATCTAGATACTAGGCGTGATAAATCTTTCCGAGCTAGGGCGCTCGCAAAGGCTAAATCACTTGCGACAGTTATGAAGGAGTACAGAGCTATCTTTGCGGCCACCCAAAGGCGCGCCATGGAGGATACTGGTATTACCCAAAAAGATCTGAAAAAAATAATCAAGGAACACTAAAGTTTACCCCCCCAAGTGTGGTACCCGTAAATGCGCTAGCATGGGTACCACACTTTTTTAATATTTATAACAGAAATAAAAAAAGAGAGCTGGTCAGGCTCTCTCGTAAATTAGTATGTACCCCTCTCTTAAAAATGACCGTTTTTATTTATGATGGAGTTACGCCATCAAGCGTTGCCAGTTATCACCCTTGGCCGGAATCGCCTCGGATTCACCCTTGCAGAGCGGGCATTCCGCAGCTTCCCAGATAGGCAGATGCCGGTCAATCAGAGCGATGATTTTGAGGCCGTTGACCTCCTTGAGACCGGACCGATTCACCAACGCC
>JBIIYK010000001.1:0-58041 GCA_044346845.1 Minisyncoccia bacterium
TTGTGGCAGTAGATGTAGCTATCATCCAAGCTGGCAGTAACTTAGTTAGTTTATCTTTGTCTGTGAGGCCGTTATAAACCTTATCATTAATGACAATGGCGGGGGTAGTCTTTTCTACTTTATATAACGAGATTAGGGTCTTGAGAGCTGGATTATCCAAGTTGTAATCAAAGGAGTAAATCCTTAAGTTGGGATATTGTTCTCGTAAATAAGTTAAGACATAACCTTGTTGTTCACAAGCTGGGCAATCGGTAGAATAGAAATACAAGATGAATACTGGTTTAGTGCTACACTTGACGCTTATTTTCTTCATTAAGAGGTAGTCCTTGATTTGGAGTAACGTGTAATAGGTTTTGAGTCTTTTTAGGTCAACACTATTCTGGCTTAAATTTGCTTCGGTATAAATTAGCTTTTGCGCTAGAGCATTAAGTTCCTGAGAAAGGATATCAGAAGAAAGGTCCTTACAGGAAGACTCGGCTAATAGGGCATATTGGGTCTCTGATGACATAATATCAATAGAAATCTTATCTTCAATATCTCTTAGGCTGGCAATTTTTTTGTTATTAAAATAGTTACTAAGAATGATAGCGGTCGCAAATATAGCCACGGTAATCAGGAAGGTCCAAACATATTTTTTCCAGTTTAAATTTTTCATATTTTTTAAGTATTACCGCCAAGATGTTTTTTTTGATATTAACACGTTGTAAATAGATTTTGCCAACCAGGTAGGGTAGATAAAGGGGTAAATTATAAGAAAATAGAGTAAATCAATTTTAAGCTTAACTTTTCCCTCACTTATCTTTCGGCCAGTAAGTATGAAGAATAACATTAAAGAAAAGCTGAGGATGGTCAGAAAGGTAATAACGCTGGTGTTCATATAAAACCATTCAAAGTTTAAATGAAATATATTTAGAGACTGCGGATTAAAATTTATAGCTTGCCAATTTAAAAACCAGGTTTTAATTTTTAAGGCTAAATTTAAAAGAAAAGAGCCTGAAAGCCAGAGGGTTGAGACAGCTGAAATCATCATGAGCGGTAAGATGAAAAAACCTAAATTGCCTTGGGTTTTATTAAAAAATAGTTCTCGATAATCTATAACGTTCTTAAAAAAACCGTAGGTCCAACGCAGGCGTTGGGTGAAAAGTTTTGAGAATTTATGTGGAGCAATGGTGTAAACAAAGGCGGTATGACAATTTCTTATTTTATAACCATTTTTCTGTAGGCGCATAGCCATTTCCATGTCTTCTGTGTTGTGTGCTTCTTTATATGGTCCAAGATTTATAAATACTTCTCTGCGAAAAAAAGAAAACGGTCCTGGTGTGACGTATAGAGCATCCATAAAAGAGAGCATTTTTCTTAGGAAAATACCCCAATCGTATTCTACTTTTTGAACTTTTCTCAAAATATTATCTGGCTCGTGTATTTTGATGGATGGAATTACAGACATAATTTCTTTATCTGAAAAGTAAGAAACAATGTCTCTTAGTGCTTCTGGATTTACAAAAGAGTCGGCGTCTAGACAGCCTATGATTTCGCTTGTTGATCGGCTGATGGCGTAATTTAGTGCGGTGTGTTTTCCACCATTCTCTTTTTTGTAAAGCTCTATCACGGGATTATCTTTGTATTTCTGAATTAAATTCCAGGTATTGTCTGTACTACCATCATCTATCACCATGATTTTAAGCTTGTCTTTAGGGTAATCTAAGGCTAAGAGTGACTCAATAGTTCCAAAAATACTTTCTTCTTCATTAAAACAAGGTACTACAATAGTTGCGGTTAGAAAATTTGTGAATGGTAAGTCAGTTTTCTTCGCCATCATTCCTTTGTTCTCTAGGAACGTTATAAGTAGAAAAACCTCAAAAAAGAGTGAAATAAAAAGAAAGACACAAACTATGAGGTTTGGTAGCTCTAACATGGTTAAATAGTATCATTTTTTAAGAGTTTTATCAACTTTACCTTGGTGTCTTCTGGATCGGCTACTTTAATAGTTTCTACCCCCATTAGGAAGACCGGATAGTCGTTTCCATGCTCATAAACAGCATCACCAAAGAAAATAGCATCCTCCTTGTTAAGACTAAGATAATTTAAAAGCTTGGTCATAGCGTAGGCTTTATCCATCCCTTTGGGAGTAATATCAATAGAGGTAGATCCACCAATTTTTACCTCAAATTTTGGTAATTTTTTCATCAATTTATCTTGGAGAGCTATTCTTTTTTTAAAATCTGGATCCCAGTTGTGTTTTTGGTCTACCGGAGCATCTACTCCTAAAGCGGCGTAGGTTATCTGCGATTCTCTGTCTTGAATTTCTCGGCCCTGGCTTACGTTGTCCCTTAATTCTAAGTCTTCTTGGTCGACTTCTTTGATTGCCTTAATTATCTCCTCTTTTTCTTCCAGCGTTAGAAGATGTGAAGAAATTTCTTTCCAGCTACCATCAAAAATCCATAGACTTCCACCGTTAGTGGGTAAGATGACAAGATTTTTATTAAAATCATTATTAAATCCTATTTCGTCAAGAATTTGTTTCTTTATATCCAGGAAGGATTCACCAGAAATAATTCCAACTTTCTTTGTTGTTAGTAATTTTCTAATAATGTCAGCCATTTCTGAATCTATTAAACTGCGGCTCTTTGTTAGAGTCTGATCTATATCAAAGGCAATTAATTTTTTCTCAATCATGGATATATTGTAGCACAAATTATTAATAATCATGATATAATAGACCGTAATATGAATGCTTTAAAAGATGAGAATGGACTTTCCATTAAAATTAAGAAAAAAGCTCAAGACCTGGGGGAAAAGGTTCTGATAGTGTCTAAACCAGAAAAAGCCAAAAACTTTTTGTCTCTGATTAAAAGAGACGCTGTTCAAACTAAGAAAACATATAATAAGCTCATTGGTCAGGTTAAAATCTATAAGCACTTAACTCATGAGGTTGAAAGTATTTTTGATAATTATTATATAGTAGATAGCGCTATTTCTGATATCTTAAACACAGATGTTGGGAAAGGTTTTAAAAATCTAGTTCAGTTTGAAAAAAAACCAGATATTTTTATCCCTAGAATGCATTTTATTCTTTCTGAACTGCTAAAAGTAACTGAATATAAAATAGATCGTGAGTCATTATATTTGTTTTTACGTATTTATCAGACTAAGGCTCATATTTCTATCAGAGAATTAAGTTTTGTTCCTTTTTTTCTCAGGATTATTTTAACTGAGAATATTGAACGGACGATGTATAAAACCGTAGCTTCTCTTAATGATTTTAAAGAGGCGGAATACTGGTTTGGTCAGATAGTAAAAAGAGGGGATGATAAAGGAAAAGATTATTCTAAAATTACTTCAGATCTGACTTTAAAGTATGGCGTCGTTCCAATTAATTTGGGCTTCTATCTTCTTCAGAGACTTTCTCAGTATGGTCCAGATACTAGACCGATAGTGAAATGGTTAAAGCTTAACTTGCTTAAGCAGGGTATTGATATTTCAGACTTGGCAGAGATAGAAAATAAACGTCAAAATGATATTTCAAATCAAATTTTTAATACAATAAACAGTTTACGTTGGATAAATCAAGTCCGTTGGGATGATTTTGTTGTTGATGTAAATATTGTAGATTCGTTTTTAATAAAAGATCCAACTGGTATTTACGCTTCTCTTGATCAGGCTAGTCAGAGTGCGTATAGAAATGAAGTTGTTAAGATAAGTGATCAGGCGGGAATTTATGAATCAGAAGTGGTTAAGGTTGCTTTGCGTTTATGTCAGCAGTCTTTAGCAGATAATAAACTCACAGATAATCCAGAGAATCATGTTGGGTTTTATTTGGTTGGTGGCGGACGCGCAGAACTTGAAAAGAAAATAGGTTATCAAAAACCATTTTTAGAAAAATTACAGTCATTTGTTATAAAGAATTCTTCAATGGTTTATGTTAGCACTATTTTCTCAATCAACTTTATTTTGACGTTTATTTTCTTTACTTCTTTTACTTTACTCATTAATCAAACTACCGCATTTTTTGTTCTAATTTTTCTAGCTTTTATAATTAATTGTGACGTGGCCATTAATTTAGTCAACATATTTATAAGTTCACTTATTCCTGTTAGGGCTTTGTTTCGTCTGGACCTTTCTTCTGGTGTATCGTTAAAACAAGCCACGTTTGTGGTTATACCGTCTATGTTTCGTGGCGGTAATGATGCATCCGCGTTACTTAGGCGTCTTGAGGTAAATTTTTTAGGCAATAATGCTGAAAATGTTTATTTTGCTCTGCTTATGGATTTTAAAGATTCCAAGACAGAAAAAACTGTTTTTGATCAAAATTTAATTGATCAAATTTGCCTTGGAATAGAAGAATTAAATAATAAATATCCTGGAACGGTAAAAAAGTTTTACCTATTTTTTCGAAAAAGAGTTTGGAATCCTCAAGAGAATGTATTTATGGGCTGGGAGAGAAAGAGAGGAAAGCTTCGTGAGTTTAATCTCTTTTTACGAAATAAAAGAGAGACTTCGTATGTTGGAAGCTTGCCGGTTGATTTACCACATATTAAATACGTTCTTACTATTGATGAAGATACACGGTTACCAAAGGATTCTGCCATAAAACTTATCGGCTGTATTGATCACCCACTTAATCGGCCAGTAATTGATCTTTCTTCTGGTAGGGTAAAAAGTGGCTATGGAATAATCCAACCAAGAATGACTACTAAATTTAGTCAGGCTGGTGCCACACTCTTTTCTCGTCTATTTTCTTCTGCCGCTGGAATAGATTCTTACTCTGGACCAGTGGCTGACGTTTATCAAGATTTGTTTAATAACAGCATATTTTATGGTAAAGGTATTTATGACGTTGATGTTATGGAGGTTGTGATCGGGGACAGAATCCCAGAAAATCAAGTTTTAAGTCACGACCTACTTGAGGGTTTATATACCAGAGTTGGTTTTGCGACGGACATCTCATTGTTTGAGGGTTTTCCTGAAAGTTACAGGGAATATATTCTTAGAATGAATCGTTGGATTCGTGGTGATTGGCAGATTATTGGTTGGCTTAGCAATAATATTTCAAGGGGTAAGGGTTTCTCTCTAAGTGATAAATGGAAGATTTTTGATAATTTACGTCGAAGTATTTTACCAATTTTTATTGTTTGTTTTGTCTTGTTTTCTTATTTAGTCTTCCCTGATTTATCTTTCTCTCCTATATTTTATGCTTTATTAATAGTTGGTTCCCCTTTTATTATTTCGTATCTATTTAAACTATTGGAGTGGCCGAAAGAGATGAGTTTGTTTATGAAAATTAATAGCATTTTTAGTAACTTGGGTTCAGTTATCTGGCAGACTCTATTTCGTTTTATTTTCATTCTAGATCAAGCTGTGACTTCGTTTGGGGCTGTTAGTGTTTCTATGTTTAGAATGGTTTTTAGTCGGAAACATATGTTGCTCTGGCAAAATTCACATGAGGTTTCAAAGAGTTTACGTGGTTCGTTAGACGAGTTTATTTATATTATGTGGTCAACGCAAATCATCTCACTGATTGGCTTGTTTGTTGTTTTTAATCCTGAAGGTTTTTTTCTTCACTTAACGTTAATTTTGTGGTTTTTTTCTCCTCTCTTTGCTTATGGAATAAGTCAAAAAGAAAAAGCATATCAGCACAAAGTTCATGATCTAAAACTTTTAAGAAAAATCGCCTGTCGTTCCTCTAGATTTTTTTTGGAACTTTCCTCACGTGAGGGCAACCGTCTGATTCCTGATCATTATCAGGAGGAGCCGCTGATCAACTCTCCCGCTGCCACTTCACCTACGAATATTGGTATGCATCTATTATCAAATTTTACTGCGTATGATTTAGGTTATATTAGTTTTTCTAATTTACTAGAACGGACTAGTGAGTTGTGTGAGAATTTAGATTCTCTTGAGCGTTTTAACGGGCATTTTTATAATTGGTATGATATACGTACCTTACAGCCCCTAGCTCCTAAATATGTTTCCAGTGTTGATAGCGCTAACTTGTTATTGGCAATAATAACTTTAAAACGTGGAATTTTGGATATTTTAGATAAACCGCTTATTAATAAATCCAGCCTTGAGGGATTTGTTGATGTACTCGCTGTTTTGGCAGAGGATGCTGATCTGATAAGTAAGGATTATTCCATCTCAAAATCAGAGAGAAGGTTGGCTCGTCATATTTATAATGAGACAGATTTTGTTCTAAATAAATTTTTGTCTTTCCCGGCAGTCCCTTCCATTGATTATTTTACTAAAACGCTGAATATTTTCTCGGACTTCAATGAAAAAATAAAAAAAATAATCAGCAATCTTAATTTGAGTTTAGATAAGGGTCTTTCAAATAATATTTTTTCTAGTGTTGAGCATTTTAATACTTTATTAAAGCAGCAAGTAGAAGAATTAAGTATCAATATGTCCTATTATCAAAAACGCCGAACTCAACCAGCCGTTCGTAATGAAAAAAAGAATCAGCTGTTGATTGAAGCACTCAAGGATATTTCTTTAAAACTAGATCTTGTTCCATCACTTGAATATTTGTGCGGCAGTTTAAAAAAGGAGGTCGAAAACCTAAATCTTGTTTCCCTTATTCATTCTTCGGCACTGGACAATAATGAAAAAGAAAACATGGAACATTGGTATCATCAGGTAATAAACGCTCTGTCTTTAGCGGAAAAACAAGCAGCCAAAAGTAAGGCTAAATATAGCCGTGTTATTCTTTCTCTAGATACTTTTTTTGATGAGACTGATTTTGCCTTTTTGTATAACAAGGAACGGGGTTTGTTTCATATTGGGTATAACGTTACTTATGGAAAAATTGATAATTCTTATTATGATTTTCTAGCCTCAGAAGCAAATTCTATTAGTTTTGTTTCAATCATAAAGAAACAGGTACCAGTAAAGCATTGGTTTTATCTTGGTCGCAAGTTGGTAAGGCTAGATATGAAAAATGTTTTGCTATCATCTTGGGGTGGTTCACTGTTTGAGTATTTAACTTCTCTGATTTTCTATAAGGTTCATAAGGAATCCTTGCTTGGTCATACAGCAAAGTTGGCTATTGAAAGTCATGTTAAATATGGGCAAAAGCACAAAGTGCCCTGGGGGATGGGGGAATCAGCATACTCAGCGTTAGATTTAAATAATAATTATCAGTATCAGATTTTTGGTCACCCTTCTTTGGGTTTTAAGCGTGATCTGAAAGATTATTTAGTGGTGGCTCCTTATACTACTATTATGTCACTAGCTTTCAAGCCGAGAGCGGCTATTAGTAATTTAAGAAGAATGATTAAGTCAAAATTTATTGGTCGTTACGGTTTTTATGATGCTATAGATTATACGTCAACACTTTATAATTCAACTACTCCAAAAGATAATCAACCAGCTAAGATATATTATGCCCATCACCAAGGTTTTTCCCTTCAGGCGCTAAGCAATCAAATTAATAATGATAGAATACATTCTCTTTTTATTTCTGATCCACGAGTAGAATCACTGGATACTTTATTTGAGGAAAAAATACCGTCTTCAATTCCAGCTCGACCTATAGAAAATATTGAACGTCTCAAATCTGAGTATCTGGTTAACGGAGATTCTGATGTTGAAGTTAAGCAATTTATACCGTTACACACTTCATACCCTAGACAGGCTTTTATATCTAACGGTTCCTATCGTGTGAATATTAGTAATTCCGGAGCTGGTGGAAGTAAGGTTGCTGATCTATCTTTAACTAGATTTAGGGAGGACACTGTAGCTGAAACCTTGGGGCAGTTTATTTATTTGCAAGACACTGTTAGTGGTGATATTTGGTCGCCAACGACTTTGCCTTGTAATGTATCTTCCGGTAAAAATAAAATAGAATATTTTGAAAATAAGGCCAGATTTACCAAGATACATAATGATCTTGAGAGTTCTTTAACTGTAGCTGTTGCTCCAGATAGTGACGTTGAATTACGTTCTTTAACTGTGACCAATCATAGTAAAGATAAAAAAAGTTTTAAGGTTACTAGTTACGGTGAAGTTTCCTTATCTAGAGGTGATGAGGATTTACATCACCCTGCATTTGAAAAATTATTTATTAAATCTGAATTTTGGCCAAAGTATAATGCCTTGGTCTATACAAGACCCAATAAAACTAAGAGGGGTACAAATCTGTATTTTGTTCATAAAGTGTCTATATCTCCTGCAGCTGAGGTTGAACCTGTACACACTACTCTTCGGAGCGAGTTTGTGTCACGGGGTGGTTTTATGCGTCTTCCTGATGTGTTATTGTCTGATAATAAATATCTAAAATCGGGTGTGGGGCATAATTTAGATCCCATTTTCTGTTTTCAAAATAAAATTGAATTAAAAAGCAATGAAACTGTAACAATTAATTACGTGAATATTTTTGGAGACTCAAAGGATGATCTTATTAGAAATTTAAGAAAGTATTCTGGTCAGAAAAATATCAATCAGGCTATAAAAAAATCTGATAAGCTTGGAATTGAAATTATAGATAGTATGGGTATATCCCGTGACCAAGCTTTAAATTACCAAGCTCTGGCCTCTAGGCTCTTAGCGCCCCATTATTCACTCCAAACTAAAAAGTTTGAAGCGGATACGGCTGAAGCTGCTGTACAAACTTTGTGGCGCTTGGGTGTTTCTGGTGATTTGCCAATTTTAGTTGTTCGTTTTTATGATATGAAAGATTTGGCGGTTGTGAAAAATATTCTTCTTTGTCATAAATATTTGAAATATAAAGGGGTGGCCCATGATTTAGTTCTTTTAAACGAATATCCTTCCAGTTACATAAAATCTTTTGAAGATGAGGTGGATTTTCTAATTCGTTATAACCAATCAGCCGTCGGTAAAGTGGTGCGTGGTGGAATATTTCATATTAAAACCTCCCATATATCTCCATCTGATAGGGATAAGCTTATTTCTTTAGCAAAAATATTGCTTGATAGTAAACTAGGTACTATTGAACAACAGATTTTGTCAATTTTGCAATCAAGCACAAGGATGCCGCTTGCTCGGCTTAAACCAATCAAAAAAGTTATTTCATCTGGTAAGGATATTTTTCCCGATCTCAGTAAATTAAAATTCTTTAATGGGTTAGGAGGTTTTAATGAAGAAACTAACGAATATGTTTTGAATGTGAATTATAAAACATCCCTTTATACTCCTAGTCCATGGGTAAATATTATTGCAAACAAAAATATTGGTTTTGTAATTACAGAAAGTGGCTCAATGTACACCTGGCTTTTTGATAGTTATGACAATCGTCTTACTAAAAGATTGGATGACCCTCTTCTTGATAGAAGTAGCGAGGTGTTTTATTTGAGAGATGAAGAGACTGGAGAATTCTGGAATCCTACCCCTTTGCCTATAAAAAGTTTGCATACATATACTGTTAAGCATGGTGTTGGATATACAGAAATAGGACACCGAAGCCGAGGTATTAATCAAGTCATGCTGACTTATGTTCCCAAGACTGACGGTGTAAAAATAGTTAAATTTAAATTTACCAATACAAGTAAGGTTTCTAAAAAACTATCACTCACAGGATTTTTTGAAATGTCTTTGGGCGGAGCTAATAGAGAATATGTAAGGGATTATTTAAAGACAGAGATAGATGAAAAAACTGGCGCAGTAATTGTTAGGAATATTTTTGGTGAATCATTCAAGAACACTCTCGCTTTTGTGGATTTAAACAATGGTAATAGTTTGGTTACTAATGATCGTGATGAATTTCTTGGTAAAAATGGTGGAATAGATAATCCTGCCTGTTTACATCGTGATAAACTATCAAATCTTATTTATGAGGATGTAGACCATTGTGTAGCTCTTCAGACGTTTTTTGATCTTGCACCTAGCGCGGAGGTAGAGATTACGGCGTTAATTGGCGGTGGTCATTCTGTTGCTGAGATTGAGGATCTTCTAGTGAAATATAGAAATATTTCCCAAACCGAGACTTCCTTAAAAGAAGTTAAGGGTGATTGGTTAGATGTTTTGAACAAAATTCAGATAAAGACCCCTGATGAATCCTTGAATATTTTGTTTAATCAGAGATTGCTATATCAACTTATTTCCTCACGCCTCTTGGCTAGGACGGGTTATTATCAACCATCAGGTGCTTATGGTTTTCGTGATCAGCTACAGGACTCTCTGGCTTTAATTTGGAGCAAACCAGAGATGACAAGAGAAATCATTCTCAAAGCTAGTCGGCATCAATTCCTAGAAGGTGATGGGCAAAATTGGTGGCACGAACATAATAATTTTGGTGTCCGTAACGCCTTTTCTGATCATCAATTGTGGTTAGCTTATGTAACCAGTTATTACTTAGAGATTACTGGTGATGTAAAAATTCTTGACGAAAAGGAATCTTATTTAAAGGCTCCTCTTCTAGATTTTATAAATAATCCACACTGGGCCGGCGTGCCTGAAGTTGATACTGAGAAATACGATCTTTATGATCATTGTCTGCGAGCGTTAGAGAAAACTTTTGTTTTTGGTAAAAATGGTTTACCCCTTATTGGTAATGGTGATTGGAATGATGGTCTTAATAGAGTGGGGGAAAAAGGACTAGGCGAGAGCGTCTGGCTTGGCTGGTTTCTCTATACCGTGATTAATAAATTTATTCCCTATATTAAACATCGGGGTGATCATGAATTAGTGAAAAGATATGAAACTACCGCTCGGAACTTACAGGCGGCCCTAGAGAAAAAAGCTTGGGATGGTAAGTGGTATAAACGAGCTTTCTTTGATAATGGCGTTGCCCTAGGGTCACATTCTAATAGAGAGTTTAAAATTGATTCTATTTCCCAAAGTTGGTCAGTTATTTCACATGGCGCAAAAATAGATAGAAGTAAACAGGCTATGGCCTCAGTTAATAAATATTTGTTACAGGATAATAATTTGTTACTTCTTCTTTCTCCAGCGGTAAAAGACACCGAGATGGATCCTGGTTATATTAAGGACTATCCAGCTGGTGTGCGTGAAAACGGTGCTCAATACAATCATGCTGCTCTCTGGTCAGCCCAGGCTTTTGCTGAATTAAACGATCCTACTTCCATGATGAAGATTATAGACAGTGTTAATCCAATCAAAAGATCAGACGATAAAATTAAAGCTTCTTTATATAAAGTTGAGCCATATGTGGTAGCTTCTGATATCTATGCCAAGCCAGCGGAGGCGGGGAGAGGCGGTTGGACCTGGTATACTGGCTCAGCTGGGGTAATGTATAAAACTATTTTAGAGAATATTCTAGGTTTGAAAATTAAGGCAGATAAAATGGAAATTAATCCATGTATTCCAAAAACCTGGACGGATTTTTCTCTTATTTATAGTCATAAAAAAACTAAATACAATATCCAGGTTCTTAATAGTTCTAACTCTTTTGCTAATTTTCCTTCAAAGAAAAATGAGGTTACTAAGAAAATAAAAGTAGATGGAATTGTTTTGTCTCACCACATTATCCATTTATTGGATGATGGTGGGGAACACAAGATTGAAGTTGAATTATAGAACTAAGTCAGGCTTGTAAAGTATTTTTGCTTCGGGCACTACCTTATATTTAGGATTTCTGACCAGAGTAGGGACGCCGTCTTTTTCTATAACAAAATAGGCAAAGCCGTTCATTTTCTGAACTGCAGTATAATCTGCATGGCCAGGCATACCCACAGGGTCAACATCATCTGGATAAACAGGACTATCATCAGATGTGACAAGCCAGATTTTACCAGTATTAACTATTAAATGTCCTATTTCTGGTTCAATAAAGATTTTATCACCAGCATTAACCTTTAAAGCTTGGAAACTTTCTATTTCATCATCAATAGGGTTATTACTGTCATCAATTTTTCTTTTCTGTAATAATAAAATTCCAGTACCTTGGATAATAGAATAAGTTTCTGAAATATCACCTACATGATAATGGCCGTAAGTTTTAATGTATTCTTCTCCTATTTTTCCGCACTCCCAGACAGTGATATTGGTTTTATCTTTACCCCCACGAATCATGTAATAATGAATTTCAGGAACGCCAGTTCCTGAGGCATCTGATGGGTTCATCAAAACCTCTTTCATTTTTTCGTTACTTCTCTCGGCAAATGGTTTAAACATAGTTATATTATACGTGTTTTTTAACCAAGAACAAGTTATAATGGGCGAGTGGACTTTACAGAAAGATATAAAAAGTTAAATAAGAATCAGAAAAAGGCGGTGGATGCTATAGAGGGTCCAGTGCTTGTTGTGGCTGGTCCAGGTTCTGGAAAGACCGAGATTTTGAGCTTGCGGGTAGGTAAGATACTGCAAGAAAGCCAAATTTTAGCTTCTAATGTTTTGTGTCTAACGTTTACTGAGTCTGCCTCGGTGAATATGAGAAACAGACTTTCTGCTCTTATTGGCACCGAGGCCTACAGAGTTGCGATTCACACTTTTCATAATTTTTGTGTAGATATAATTCAGAAATATCCAGAATTTTTTTATAGTGGGGCTTTTTTCTCACCCGCAGATGCGCTTACTCAGACACAGATAATGCAAGAAATTTTTGAAAGTTTGCCGCACAATCATATTCTTAAATCAGAACATCCAGATCAAGGCTTTGTCTATTTGAAGAGTGTTTTATCTACCATTAGTTACCTAAAAAAAGCTGGTATTTTTCCAGATGAGTTTAGAAATATCATTTTACATAATCAAAAGTCTTCAAAAGAGATTGACCTTGTCTTGCAGGAAACTTTTTCTGACAGGGTGGGTAAGGGTAGTATTGAAAAAGCGTTTGGGGTGGTAGAAAAAATATTAAGGCTAGCTGGAAAGTCAAAAGTAGATTTTCCATCACCTTATTTTAAAAGTTTGTCAGAAACCATTGCGGTCTCACTTAAAAAAGCTTGTGATGAAGCTTTGGCAGAAGATAGAGCTACCCCTTTATCAAAATGGAAGCAGGACTGGATGAAGAAAAGTGATAATGGTGAAAGTATTTTGAAAGATAGTGTATATATAGACAAAATGTTTGCCGTTGCGGATTTATATGAAAAATACAAAGCAGAAATGCATAAGAGAGGTTTTTATGATTTTGATGACATGATTCTTGATGTTATTTCTGTATTGGAAAAATTTCCATCTGTTAGATATGAGATACAAGAGCAGTATCAATATGTTCTGGTGGATGAATTTCAGGACACCAACGAGGCTCAGATGCGGTTGTTAAAGCTTATAACTGATGCGCCGGTAAATGAAGGTAAACCAAATATAATGGCCGTAGGAGATGATGATCAGGCGGTCTATAAGTTTCAAGGAGCCGAACTTTCAAATATTTTAAATTTCAAAAAGTTTTTCAAAGATGTGGAGGTTGTGACGATGACAGAAAATTACCGTTCTACGCAAGATATTTTGGACGTTGCCTCTCATATTATGAGAAAGGGTGAAGAAAGGCTCGAAAAGATATTACCGGAAATTAAAAAAGATTTGATAGCTTCCAATAAAGAGATTGGAAGTGGGGAAATAACCCACAGAGAATTTCCCACGCTGGCCCACGAATATCATTTTGTCTCAAGGGAAATAAAAAAGAAAATTGATTCTGGTGAAAAGCCCGAAGAGATAGCAGTTATAGCCAGAAAACATTATCAACTGGAAAGTTTGGTCCCTTACTTGCAAGGTGTTTCTGTTCCAATCAGATATGAAAGAGAGCAGAATGTTTTTAAGGAACCGTATATTGCGCAGCTGATTATTATTGCCAGATTCGTTGCGTCACTTGCTGATAAGAGAAATGATGAAGCAGACGAATTTTTACCTAAGATTTTGAGTTTTCCATTTTGGAAAGTTGAAAGAGAAGAGATATGGAAAGTCTCTTTGGCTTCTAGGAGAGACACAAATGAAGGAGCCGGTAAAAATTGGCTTGAAGTAATGCTTCAGTCTCCAGTAAAACAAGTAACTGAAATTGCCAATTTTTTGGTTGACCTTGGGTCACGTGCTCAGTATGAGCCACTTGAGAAAATCCTTGATGAAATTGTTGGAGCACATTTACCCGTGTCTTCAGAGTCAGAAGATTCTGAAGTGGATGATGAGGATGGAATTTCTTTAAAGAATAAAAAGACTAAAGATTTTATCTCACCATTTAAGGAATTTTATTTTAGCAAAGAAAAATTTAAGCACGCTCGAGCGGAATATCTGACTTTCCTTTCAAGCTTGCGTGTATTTATAAATGCTCTTAGGGAATATAAAGAAGGTGAAATTTTGTCTATGAGAGATCTGGTTAATTTTGTAGATCTGCATGAGAAAAATGATATCCCCCTAAATGATCAAAGTCCATTTGCCAAACTTGAGGGGGCGGTAAATTTGTTGACCGCGCATAAAGCTAAAGGCCTTGAATTTAAGATTGTTTTTGTACTGTCTTGTCAGGATGATATTTGGGCCGGGAGAGGTGGGGGATCAAAACTGGTTTTGCCTTCAAACCTACCTATAGAACCAGCTGGGGATACGGAAGATGACCAATTAAGACTGTTTTACGTGGCTATAACACGCGCTAAGAGGTTTTTATACCTAACATCATATATGACAGAGGAAGGTGGAAAAGAGGCTCAGAAACTCAGATTTTTGGTGGCTAAAGATGGTGAGGAAGAGGTGTTGAAAAGAGAAGCTTTGAAGAGGCTTTATTTTGGAAATGTAAAAATGGATGACGAAACTTTGCCGGAAGCCAGTGAGGTTTTAACTGCTTCATGGCTCAGATATCATACACCACCTTTTATGGGCTCTGAAGACAAACTTCTAAAATCCCTTTTGTCAGAATATAAACTCTCGGTTACACATTTAAATAATTTTCTTAATGTCACAAAGGGGGGACCACAATATTTTCTTGAACAAAACTTACTCAGGTTTCCACAGTCAAAAAGTTCTTCTGGGGCCTATGGTTCAGCCATCCATTATACAATGGAAAAAGTTTCTTTATATCTGAAAAAAGAAAATAAAGTTCCAGAAGATAAAGAAATCTTAGACTGGTTTGTACAGTTTTTGAAAAAAGAAAGAATTTCTCCAGATGATTATAAGAATTTTAGAGAAAAAGGTATAGTAGATTTATCAGTTTTTTTAAAAGAAAAAAAAGGTGGTCTTAACATAAAGGATATTGTTGAATTTAATTTTAAAGATCAGAGTGTGCTTGTGGGTGGAGCTATTTTGAATGGGAAAATAGATAGAATCGTAGATATTGGAAGTAATGAATTTGAGGTTAGGGACTATAAAACCGGTAAGCCAAAGGGTGATTGGCAGGGTAAAACTGATTATGAAAAAACCAAGCTTTATCAGTATGAAAGACAGCTTTTATTTTATAAACTACTGGTGGAAAATTCACGAGAGTTTATGGGGAAAAAGAAAGTAGTCAGAGGTGTTCTTGATTATATTGAACCCCAAAATGATGAAATTATTGATTTACCCATGACGATGTCTAAAGAAAAAGTGGATAGATTAAAAAATCTGATTAGTATCGTCTACAAGAAAATAATTAATCTTGATTTTCCAGATACTTCAAAATATTCTCAGGACCTAAAAGGGATTGTGCAGTTTGAGGAGGATTTATTAGCTGGTAGAATATAAGTTATTTTTTACCCAAATAAGGTGTGGGTCATGGCGGACCTATTTTTATCATCCCACTTTGAAGTGTCTAGTTTTATGTCTTTTATAACGCCGCCATCTTTTACTTTTAGTAAATTATTTTTTACAGCGTAGTCATAAACATCCTTAGTAATTCTAACATCTTCAATACAATATTCTATTACGTCATTGTATTTACCTTGCTTCCACCACTCCATAGCTTGTAAGCCGTGACTGGTTTTTTTACGTCCTAAAGTGGCTTCAGCTACGTAGTCTAACTTTACCCGTCTGCCAAAAGATTTTTTTATTTCATCTAATAAATCTAGGCTGCCTAATTTGGTCAAATCACCAGAGTAATATCTGTTTAAAATTGGAATATCAAAACTATCACTATTATAGCCAATCAGAAGATCAGCTTTTTCTAGGATCGGCCAAAGATCTTTTAACTGCTCCTGGGTGTAGCTAGAATATTTATCTGTTTCTGAATCATAAATACAAACTACATACATATTGGGAAAAACTTCTTTTCCGCCAATGTTAGTAATTATGCCATCAGTTTCAATATCAAAAAATATTTTTCGCATATACGATTTTATTAGATTAACCTTGTTTTATTTATAACAGATCAGTAATTTTATCTTCAGTCACTGTTTTTTCTTCACCAGTTTCTAGGTTTTTTAATTTAAATTGACCAGTCTTGATTTCATCTTCACCTATACAAATCACGTAGGGAATCTTTTGTTTACTAGCAGACTTTATTTGGTCACCAACTTTTTTATCAGTTAGGTTTACTGCTACATTTATGCCCCCAGCCCTTAAAGTTTGCGCTAGTTCGTTTGCAAATTCCTGGTATTCTTTTTTAAGGGTACAGATATATAAGTTAGTTTTTGGCTTGTATTCTGGTATTAAATTAAGGGGCTCTAAAATATCTTTAATAACCACATCACCCATCCCAAACCCGAAAGCGGGAACTTTTTCTCCACCAAAGATGGAGAGTAAATCATCATAACGTCCACCACCAAAGACTGATCTTCGACTTTCATTACCAAACACTTCAAAGACGATACCGGTATAATAGTCAAAACCACGCATCAGGGTTTGATCAAATATTACATTGGTAATTCCCAGTTTTTCCAGTTGAGCAATAACCTCTCTTATCTCATCTACTTTAGAAGACACTTCTAAAGTTTGTGGCAGGCGAGATATAAACTGTTCAAAATTTTGAGAGTTAATGAGAGTTAAAAATTCAGCCGTTTTTTCTGTTAATAATTCTTTAATAGAATCAGTAAAGACCTCTTCGGAAAGTTTGTTCTTCTTGTCTAGTAACTTGCATATCTTATATGAAGTTTCTTCATTTAAGGACATCAGATCGGTCATGATGTAATTCATGATTTTTCGGCTGTTTAGGCGAATCTGAAAATCAGTATCCTTCAAATTAAATTCTTTCATGATGGCATAGGCCATGGAAAGTACTTCCACTTCGGCGGAAATGTCAGCAACACCAAATAGGTCTACATTTAATTGCCAATGTTCTCGCAAACGGCCTTTTTGAGGTTTTTCATATCTAAATAGATTTGGAATAGAATACCAGCGTAGAGGAAAAGATAACTCCTGTTTTCTAGCGGCTACCATACGGGCTAGAGTGGGGGTCATCTCCGGTCTCAAGGTTACTTCTCGGTCACCACGGTCAGTGAAGGTGTATGTTTGTTCATTTATTATTTCTTCACCGCTTTTAGCCCGGTATAAATCAGCTGATTCTAAAATAGAAGCATCATATTCATTGTAGCCAAAGCTTTCCGCCACTTTACGCATTTTACTAAAGAGATACTTTTGAACAAACATATCTTCTGGATAAAAGTCTCTAACTCCCTTATAGCTTTCAGTGCTTATTTTAATTGTTTTTTTCTCCATATCAGAGTATTGTATCAAAATATGACCCAGAAACAAGTGGTTTTAAGATTAGATAAAAAGACTGGAGAGACTCCTCTGGAGTGCCTAAACAGATTTAAAACAGATAATCCGGAATATGCGGATGAGAAGATGACCTATGCGGGCCGGTTGGATCCTTTGGCCTCTGGAGTTCTCTTGGTCTTGGTGGGGGATGAGTGTAAGAAGAAAGAAAAATATTTAAATTTAGATAAAGAATATGAGTTGACTATCCTTTTCGGTTTTTCTACGGACAGTATGGATTTGTTAGGTTTGGTGGAGGACAAGAAAACTGGAGCTTTAGACTTCTTTGGCGGTTATAAAAAAAGTAATTTTGAGGAATTACTAAATAAATTTACCAAGACTTTTCTGCAAAAATATCCTCGGTTTTCTTCTAAAACTGTGGATGGCAAACCCCTATTTGAAATTGCTAAAGAGGAGGGAATAGAAGAAGATGATTTACCAACCAAAGAAGTAAAAATAAAAAAAATAGAATTTAAATCTTTTGGTCTTGTTTCAAAAAAATATTTACATGATTTTGCTCTAGAATCTATTTTTTCCGTCAAAGGTAACTTTCGACAAAACATGAGCTGGGCTTTGTGGGAGAAAACTTTAGAAACTTTTCCGGATAAAAATTTTCCAACTTTAACCATAATAGTTTCCTGCACCAGCGGTACTTATATGCGAGCATTAGCCAAGTCCGTTGGGGCTGAAATCGGTTTTCCGGCTTTAGCTTTGAAAATAAAGCGTTTATCAATCGGGCGGTAATCAGTAAAATATTTGCGCTTTACCCTTCCCGAATACGGGTGGGTCCTACGCGACGAATATTTTACTAATTACCGCCCTCGTGCTATACTCATCCTGTCGTAGATGTTCTCGGGGGTTTAAGCAAGTAAATTTCTTAGCCAAGGAGAGGGTCGCTCTATCGATAAGTTTAACAAGAAAATACAATGGCAAAGAAATTATATGTTGGTAACTTGTCTTATAACACCACTGATGCTTCACTTAAAGATGCTTTTGCACCTTTGGGAGAGGTTGAATCAGCAAATGTTATTACTGATAAGATGACCGGCCGTTCTAGAGGTTTTGGATTCGTTAATATGGTCAATGATGCGGAAGCAGAAGCGGCTATAGAAAAGATGAACGGAGCTGATATGGAAGGCAGAAAGCTTACTGTGAACGAGGCAAAACCTCTTTCAGAAAGGCCTCCAAAAAGAAATTTTGACAACCGTTCTGGTGGTTCAAGATACTAGTATCTAATACTTAAACAAAAAAACAGAGAATTAATTCTCTGTTTTTTTGTTTGTAATTTTATCTGATAGCTCTTGATCTATCAATCTTAGTTAAATACTTTTTTCTTAAACGAGTGTTAAGAGGTGTGACTTCCAAATAATCTTCACTGCCCATAATCTCTAAACCTTTTTCAATATCAATAGGCATAGATGGAGTTAAATATATAGCTTCATCAGAACTAGTTTTACGAACGTTGGTTAGATTTTTACCTTTGATTGGATTTACATCCATATCTTCACCCTTGGTAACATTACCAATAAGCATTCCTTCATAAACTTCTGTTCCAGGATTAATATACAGCACACCTCTTTCCTGAAGATTCCAAAGGGCAAAAGCCAAGGCTTTACCATCCATCATAGAAACCATAGAACCAAATTCTTGTTTTTGTATATCACCGGCATATGGTTTGAAATCTAAGAAACGGCTACAAAGAATACCATTACCTCTAGTATCCACCACAAATTGACCCTTGAAGCCAAGTAGACCACGGGTAGGTACTTCATAAATCATTCGAACCTGGCCGTCTTTGGTTTTCATATCTTGCATAATACCTCGGCGTTTACCTAGTTTTTCAATTACCACTCCAGAACATTCTTCCGGTACATCAATAGTAACTTCCTCATATGGTTCACTTTTAACCCCATCAATATCTTTAATAATCGCTTGAGGTTGAGAAACCTGTAATTCAAAACCTTCTCGGCGCATGTTTTCAATCAGGATAGCTATGTGTAATTCACCTCGGCCATAAACCTTCATGGTGTCCTGGGTAAATTCAATTTTAAGACCAACGTTTATTTCCAATTCTCTTTCTAATCGCTCACGAATCTGACGGCCGGTTACAAATTTTCCTTCACGGCCGGCAAAAGGGCTGTCATTAACTAAAAAGTTTAGAGAAATTGTGGGTTCATCAATATTAATAGAAGGGAGAGTTTCTTGTTTATCATCTTCGCAAACAGTCTCTCCTATATAAGCATCTTCAAGTCCAGCAAAAAGGACAATGTCACCAGCAATCGCTTCGGTTACTTCTTTTCGGCTGATTCCTTCAAAAGTAAAAAGTTTGGTTATTTTAAAAGGTCTGGAAGCCCCTTCGTGGGTCTTGGAAAAAATCCTCTGTCCAGTTTTTAATGTGCCTTTGTAAATTCGGCAGATAGCCAGGCGGCCCATAAAATTATCATAAGCGAGGTTAAAAATCTGAGCGGTTAAAGGCAGTTTTTCATCTCCGGCATTGGCAGCAGCGGGGACCTTTTCTAAAATCAAATCCAAAAGTGGAGTTAAGTCTATTTGTTCATCGGTCGGTCTTTTCATGGCCACACCCTTTCGTCCCACGGCATAAATAGTAGGGAAGTCTAGCTGTTCATTATTAGCACCAAGCTCCATAAAAAGTTCTAGCACTGCTTCATGGCACCATTCTGGCTTAGCGGCATTTTTATCAATTTTATTAATAATTACTATTGGTTTTAGGCCAAGCTCTAGAGATTTTTTTAAGACAAAGCGTGTCTGGGGCATAGGGCCTTCTTGAGCATCTACCACTAGAAGAACCGTATCAATAGAGCGTAAAACTCTTTCCACTTCAGAACCAAAATCAGCGTGACCGGGTGTGTCTACGATATTTATTTTAGTGCCTTTATAAGGAATAGAGGTGTTTTTGGCATAAATGGTAATACCACGCTCGAGCTCGAGTTTATTTGAATCCATAGAGACACCTTCTTTGGACATACCAGCTTGCTTCATAAGAGCATCTGTTAAGGTTGTCTTACCATGGTCCACGTGAGCAATAATTGCAATATTTCGTATTTCCATTTTGTATAATTAAATAAAGCGCCGAAGCGCAGGTTTGATATCCAATTAAAGCATATATTTAATAAAATAGGAAGGGTAGGTAGAAACAATTTCTTTTCTATAACTTTTTAGGTTTTTTTATATAGCATAATTGTGTTCTCTTGTGGTATAATTTTCCTTATGAATAATGAAATAGAAAAGATTAAGAAATTTGTGCGCGCCACAAATTATTTATCAGTTGGGCAAATTTATTTACAAAATAATTTTTTACTTAAAGACAAGCTAACTCTTGAGGATATTAAATCACGTTTACTTGGTCACTGGGGAACTTGTCCTGGTATTAACTTTGTTTATGCCTGTTTGAATAATTTAATTATAAAGACTGACGCTAATATGATGTTTGTTTTAGGCCCAGGTCACGGCTTTCCAGCTCTTCAGTCTAATGTTTTCTTAGAAGGTACGCTTAGTAAATATTATAATGAGGCTCACATAAACGAAGCTGGTATTTCTTACATTACTAAAAATTTTAGCTGGCCATATGGTTTTCCAAGCCATAGCAGCCCTATGACTCCGGGGGTTATTTTAGAGGGTGGGGAACTTGGTTATTCACTTTCTACCTCTTATGGGGCAGTTTTAGATAATCCAGATTTAATCGTTGCTTGCCTCGTGGCAGATGGTGAAAATGAGACTGGAGCTTCTGCTACTGCTTGGCACCTTTCTAAATTTGTGGATCCGGCTAAAAATGGAGCGGTATTACCTATTTTACATTTAAACGGTTACAAAATTTCTGGCCCAACTATTTTTGGTCGGATGAAAAATGCTGATCTCAAATCCTTGTTTAAGGGTTATGGTTATGAACCAATTATTGTGGAAGGAAAGGGTGATAAGGTGTATGAAAAAATGGTAGAAGCCTTGGACATTGCTTATGCAGAGATCAGAAGAATTCAAAAAGAAGCTCGGGAGAATCCCAACAGAAAGCTTGATGATTATCTTAGATTTCCGATGATTATACTAAAAACCCCTAAGGGTTGGACAGGTCCAAAGTTTTTAAAAGGTTTTAAGATTGAGGGTAGTGGTGACAAAATAGAGGGTAACTGTTTATCACATCAAGTGGTGGGTAAAGAGGCTAAGACAGATAAAACTCAATTAAGAATGGTGGAAAAATGGTTGCATTCATATAAATTTGAGGAACTTTTTGATACAGAAACTGGTTTTGTTAAAGATGTTTTAGACGTGGTACCTAGAGACGGTTTGCGAATGGGTGATAATCCTATTGCTCTAGGAATCAGAAAGGGTGATTTGAGTAGAAACTTGATTCTACCTAATGTTGAAAATTTTGAAACGAAAATGGAAAAAATGGGTGAGACGTCATTAGGGTCTATGAAAAGGATCGGAGAATATTTGGCGGAGGTTGTAAAACTTAATCAAGAAAAAAGAAATTTCCGTTTATTTTCACCAGATGAAACTTATTCTAATCGTCTGCAGGATATGTTCAAGGAGACTACCAGAGCTTTTGTAGGTAAGATAGAAGAGTGGGACAAGGATATGTCTCGTGACGGACGAATTATTGAGATGCTGTCTGAACAATCTTTGCAAGGTTTGGCACAAGGTTATATTTTGACCGGAAGATTTGCTATCTTTGTTTCCTATGAGGCGTTTATTCCAATAGTTTCTAGTATGGCTGATCAGTATAGTAAGTTTTTAAAAATCGCAAAGAAAACTGAATGGAGAGGGGATGTGCCATCATTTAATTATATTTTAACTTCCACTGGTTGGCGTCAGGAACACAATGGCTTCTCTCATCAGAACCCAGGCTTTATGGATAGTTTACTACAAAAAGGCCACGATTTTATTAATGTCTATTTTCCTGCCGACGCCAATGAAGCTGTCTTGATTATGGAAAAATGTTTGATTTCTAAAAATGAAATAAACGTAATTGTGGCTGAAAAAACCCTAGAGCCGGTTTGGCTTTCTTTGACAGAGGCCAAGAGAGAGGTAGAAGACGGTATTTCTATTTGGGGCTTTGCCAGTGATGATGACCCAGACGTTGTTTTTGCTGGTTGTGGACAGTATTTAGTAAAAGAATGTTTAGCCGCCATTAAATTAATTAAGGAAGAGGCGCCGGAGATAAAGGCGCGTTTTGTAAATATACTAGAGCTTTCTCCAAACACGGTTGGAAATAATAAATCTATAAGTGAAGCTAATTTTGAAAAATATTTTACTTTAGATAAACCAGTAATTTTAAATTTTCATGGTTATCCAGATACTTTGGAGCAAACTTTATTCACCTATCAAAACGCTTTAGACAGGTTATCTATTCATGGCTACATGGAAAGCGGATCCACTACCACGCCACTTGATATTCATATTAGAAATAAAACTGACCGCTATAATTTATTCATTGAAGCTGTAAACAAAGTGGCCAAGGTGGGAGTAATTGGTTTAGAAAAAGCTAATACTTTGGTTAGGAAATATGAAAATAAGATTAAGGATCATAAGGATTATATTATGACTGTTGGTGACGATCCGGAAGAAATTTTGGATTGGAAATGGAACAATAATAAATAAATTATGAAATATTTAATTGTAAACCGGGGAAGTGCATCAGAGAAATACGCTATCTATACCAAAGAAGAATGCTTAGCGTTTTTGCATTTGGAGAAAGCTGAAGCCGCTTCAGAATATACCAGTACTTTATTTATGGCTGGCAATAAGGAGGAAAATAGTATAACTAATAAGGAATTTGAAAAATCATTGGATTATGCTCTGGCTGTCTTTATTAAACACGGAGTTATATCTACCAAGAATGATATTTCTGGTATTGGAATAAGAATAGTAGCCCCAGGTAAACATTTTCAGGATGATAAAGTGATTGATGGTATTTATGAACAGGAGATAAGGAAAGTCTTGCGTGAGGCTCCGTTACATTTATTACCAACCTACGAAATGATTTTGTTACTCAAAAAAGTCTTTAGGGACATACCAATAGTGGGTATTTCAGACAGTGATTTTCACGACACAATTCCCAATTATGCTAAATATTATGCCTTACCGTTTGAGGATACTGAAAAACACCAGATAGAACGTTATGGTTATCACGGTATCTCTGTAGAATCTATTTTGAATAAACTAAAGGGCGAGGGTCCGTTACCAGACAAGATGATTATCTGTCATATTGGTAGCGGGGTTTCTGTGACGGCAGTAAAGGCGGGGAAGAGCATTGAAAACTCTATGGGCTTTACTCCGCTTGAAGGGGTAATGATGGCTACCAGGGGTGGGGATATTGATCCTGGAGTTGTGGCTATTATTGCTGATACTTTTGGACTTTTTAAAATTAGAAAACTAAAGGAGTACTTAAATAAAAAATGCGGATTGCTAGGGGTTAGTGGTCAGAGTTCTGATGTTCGTAATTTAATTAAACTTGAAAATGGTGGAGATATGAGGTCTAAACTAGCCTTGGATATGTACGTCTATCGTCTGCAAAAATACATTGGCTCATATTTTGTTGCTCTTGGTGGTTTGGATGCTATTATTTTTACGGCTACCGTTGGGGAGAGATCTTTCATTATACGAGAGAGAATTTGTCAGGGGTTGGAGTCATTGGGGGTAAAAATTGATCAAGAGAAAAATAATCAGTCTGAGGGGGTAGATGCTCTCATTTCTCTCCCAGAGTCTAAGGTAAAAGTATTAGTCCGAAAGACAGATGAGATGGGGCAAATTGCTCGAGATACAATCAGTACTTTAAACTTTTAGTTTTTCTATAGTCTTTCTGTTAGGCTGTTTTCCACTTCTGAAATTTCTTTATCACTTAAACCATGTTTACTCTTGTTTTCTCTCATCCATTTTATTCTAGCTTCAATTTCTCCTTTTTCTAATCCCTTTGGGTGGGTGCTAGTAGGATGCATATTAAAGTCTGGAGCAAAGATTTCATCTACTTTAGATCTATCACGTCTACTCAAACCCTCAGTGTACATCTCTGATTTAGCCTTCTTATATTCTTTTTGTGTGACGCGTGGTTTAGATGAACCACCAAATAAGATGTTAAAAATTCCCATAGTATTTTTTTATTTGCTAAAATTTTGCAAATTAATTAATCTAGTAAGACCTATATTATAGCATAAATAATTTTTATGTATTATAATGATATGTGTATGAGAAAAAGTAATACTCTCTTATTTACTTTAATGTTGGTTCTGATTATGGCTTTTTTGGTGGCTATTAATTTCTTTAAAGATTCCCAGTATTTGATTGGTATGGATAAATCAGCGGCGCAGATTATTTCTATTGCCTTGTTTGTTTTGATTATTTTATTATTTATTTATCGCGAGTTAGAAAATAAGAAAATCCAAAACGATTTTATTGCTGTAGTGGCTCATAAATTTAGAACTCCTTTGACTGGTATACACTGGACTATAGACATGCTTCAGAAAGATATGACTTTGTTAGAAAAGAAAGACTTACTTTTAGAGATGCAGAAAGCTAATAACCGTCTTATGGAGATAGTAGATTTATTGGTGGACTTTGCCAAGTTTGATAAAAGGTTGATTTACGCTTCCGAAGTCGTTTCTCTAACGGATGTCGTAGCTACTTCTTTTAGTAAATATTCAGCAGCCATTAAGAATAAAAATATAAAATTTTCTGTGGATTCAACCAAGGAAGTACCAGAGATTATGGCTGATAAATCAAAGATTCAATTTGTAATAGATATGCTGATAGATAATGCTGTTAAATATACCCCCAAAGATGGTTCTGTCTCGGTTACGTTTGAAGCTGATAGTAAGACTGCTACGGTAAAGATAACGGATAGTGGTATTGGTATGAACTTCTTTGATAGCAAGAGAATATTCGGTTATTTTTTCAGGGCTAAGAACGCGAAACTTATGGATACTGAAGGTTTAGGTCTTGGACTTTTTACTGCTCAAAATATTGTCGAGAGACATCAAGGTAAGATTTGGGCTTCATCACCTGGAGTGAATAAAGGCTCTACTTTCTTCGTTCGCCTGCCCATAAAAAGATAATTTTCTCACCCTTTATTTTTTAAAAGTTTTCTGTTAAGATGTGTTTTGTGGCGAAAGCCATTATATTCCGTGGTAGTTGAGATGCGAACACTTGGAGCATCTCAAAGACGGAGCACGACGGTGCGAGTCGGGGTTGCGAAATTTTTCACCAGAAAAATATTTGTAACCAGCGGTTCCGCGAGCTACCACAAAAGAATATGCAATATTCCGTGGTAGCTCAGCGGTAGAGCGATCGCCTGTTAAGCGATTGGTCGTAGGTTCGATCCCTACCCACGGAGCCATGTATATATTTGATATACATTTTTAATGGGGATGCCTAAATATAAATCGGGAGTAAAATATTTATTCTGGTATTTTTTGGTTATTGCATATTTTAGACCAGAAATTGCACCGGAATATGGCATTGAAAAAGAGGAGGGAGATTGAATTATATAATTAGAAATGATATATTTAATGTATTGTTTTATTAATTTTAATTTGTAAGTGTATGCAGGTAAAAGAGAAAATAATTTATTCATCGATAATCTTTCTGGCTTTTATAGCGGCTATCGTTATTCTTTTTAGTGTGTTTAATTTATACAAAACACTTGCTCCAAATTGGGGGATTGGTAATTCAATGTCTGATGCTCCTGGCTATTATGCTTCTTGTCAAAAGTTTAAGAATAACTATGAAATAGGTGTTAATATAAATACTTATAATAAAGGGGTAGACAATGTTGTATTAGAGTTGGTCTCAAACGGTGGTATGACTTCAGATAAAGAAAAAATTGAAATTCCATTTATATCACAAAACTCCTCTGATATTGGAATATTTACTCTTACCGGCGAACCGACAAAAAGTTCTGTTATAAGGATAACTTACGTTATGAAAGGATTTTGGGGTCAGAAAAATTATTCATCAATAATTACACCAGGTCCAGATTGTTCAGTGACAGACAATCCCGAACTTATGCCTAAACCGTATTAATTTATTATAGAAAACAATTTCTAACTCCATACACCAGATGGAGCAAAATTTCTAGCCTTATAAATCATGGGTTATTTTTCTTACCCGTGATAGGATTCGAAACTATTATTTTTTGTCATATATAGATTCTAATGTATAATCTTAAATATGAAAAAAAGTGCCTTAATCATCTTAGATGGGACTATGAAAGGAGCATATACTGTTGGTATTTTGCGTGTTTTTTACGAAAAATTAGGTCTAAATTATTTTGATTCGATATATTCTTTTTCCGTGGGCATATTTGAGCAAGCATTTTTTGTTGCCAACCAGCCGGAAACAATGGAAAACACCTGGCGAAATTATGTCAGTGGAAGTAAATTGATTAACCCTTTTAATGTATTTAGAGGTAAGGCAATTTTAGATCTAGATTATCTTACTGGGTTATTTCAAACAGAAATGTCTTTGCTCAATATTAAACAAATGCTTATATCTCCAATAAATATTTATTGTTTTGTTACAGATCATAGTACACGCTTACCTGTGATACTTAATCTAAAGGAAGGGGAAAATATCTTTGATATTATGCGTGCTTCTTGTGCTGTCCCTCTCTTATATCCTCCTGTGAAAATTGGGAACAAAAAATATATTGATGGGGTATTTGCATGTAAGAAAAAAATTATGATGGAGATCAAACGAATTTGTGACCGGTTCGATGAGATTATTGTAATAAGTAATTCAGGTAGTATTAGATTTTTACCTACTAATCCAAAAATTAAATTACTTAGGCCTTCTGATATGCCATTGTGGCATCCTCTTGATACTAATCGTTCCAGAATTATTAAAACAATTGAACAAGGAAAGATGGATGCGTTAGAGTTTTTGCAAAATCAAGGATAGGTGTTTGACTATGTGCAAACATAATCAGTAAAACAAGTTCTAACGTCCTCTAGCCAGTGGAGCAAATGAAAACCCCTTGAAAAAGGGTGTTTTTATTTGCTCCGTGAGAAAGTGATATGTATCACTTTCGTGGTAGGCGATTAGAAAATCGAACCGAGAGGAGTCGAACGGCAGAGCGTTATGAGGTTAGCAGACCGAATCGCGAGCCAGTGCCCAGACAAAGTTTTTTGACGAAAAAACCCTAGTCGAGGGAGATATCCCTACCCATAGGACTGCGATTTAAACAAATTGAGTACAATTTAATAAATCGGGGGCCCACGGAGCAAGTTTTCTAGCCTTATAAATCAAAGGTTATTTTCCTTACCCCGAGGCTAAATTCAAACCTCTTGCATAAGATTGTGATATTGTGATATAATACTGTTATCACTATGAAAGAGACCCTTGTGTAGATCTGTCTACACCGGGGGCTTTTTCTTTTAGGAAGAGACTTTATTGGAAAATTTATGATAATGCTCGTTTAAAAAAGTAATTTCAATATTTTTATTTCGTAGTAAAAAAGAGCATTTCTTTTTATCAGGGGCAATAATTTGACTCATGGATTTTTTCTCTTTCAAAAATTCTACCAAACAACCAAAATCACCATCGCCAGTAATTAAAATGCAAGAAGAAAATGATTTCTCATAAAAATCAGACGTAGCTTTTAATACCAATTCAGCGTCACAGTTTCCTTTCACTTTCTCTCCAATAGAGACTGTTTGTTTAAAAACTAAAATATAGCCACAACTTTGTAAGTGTTCGTAAAACTTTACTCTTTCCGGTACTAAACCAATGAATAAATAGACAAAATTTGGATTGTATTTTTGACGAAGCCAGCCTCTAAATTTTTTATAATCAATTTCAAAGCCGAGCTCTTTGGCTGATCGATATAAATTATTACCGTCGATGTAGATATTTATTTTATTCACGCGGTGATTATATCATAAATATTTAAAATAACGGTTAAATATATAGAAAATAGTTTCTAATATCCTCTAGTCACTGGAGTAAAATAAAAGACCACCGTTTGGTGGTTTTTTTGTTTAGTACAAAGTATTGACAAAAAAGGTAATAAGTTATAAACTAAAATTAGAATTAGTGTGTTAGGAATAATAAAGCAGGCATAATGCAGGCTATTCCTAATATTGAAAATTGGTCAGAAGGGAGATAAAATGAATATTTCGCGGAAAATATGGCTAGTAGCGGTGCATCTTTTGGTGGCGGGATTTATTATCGGATGCGAACAATCCGGAGATGAGTCCGGATTTGCCCTGTCGACTTGTAAGACACAAGGATTCCCAAACTTTAGTGGTGCGGCATCTGCTGAGGGTTCGGCTCCCGGGAGCATGGTGTTCAATTGTCTTGGGGTTACCATGGTTTCTCCCTCAACAATGTTTGTTTCGTTCCAATATCGGGCAAGCGCGAGCAGCACTTACGAGAAAGCGTCATTTGCCGTCTATATTAAGAACCACCTTGCGCAAAAAATGAGTTTTGCTAACCCGTCAGACAGCATGGGATCGTTTGTGGTTGCAATTCCGGCAGGATGCGCGCCAGATGATGTCAGTTTCTGTGCTTACTCTGGCGATTGGGGGGTGTCAGTTCTTATCGACGAAATCTCTTTTCAGCAATAATCGTTCACATGCCCCGCGGTAATACCAAAGGGCATTTTTAAATATGCACAACGGACCAGTAGAATTACTTATTTCTTTTTTAAACCTTTCTCATGTTTCAGAAATTTTGGATTTTTCTATAGCTAGTCTAATTACGGGGGCTATTATTGGTTTGATAATCGCTCTAATTTATAGACAGATAAAAAATAAAAAAGAAATTATTTAATAATTTATACTAAACTCAATAAATGAACCATTTCTTTATTATTTACCTCCAAATCTCCTATAGAATTACCCCAATCAAAAGTTCGAAAGCTGTCCCACCAAGAGAGCCCAATTTTTAATCATATATTTGCATTCTTATATAGGAAGTCTATAATACAGAGTATATTAATTAAATAAAAAATATGGAAAAAATGACACCAGAAAGTAATCCTCAAGATAATCTAAATCTAGCCCAAACACAATCAACTGAGTCGGCTGAATCAACACAATCAACCGAGTCAATACAACAAGATTTTAACGAGTTTAAGGAAATATTCCCTATTGCTCAAGTTTACGATGATTATATATTCAGAATAGATACTTATCCAACCACAATGGAAGGTTCAAATGGTAATGGCATTAAAATATGGATTACTCCACTTTATGATAATACTTACAAGATCGAATATGAAGCACAAGCGGATTGGCAAATATCTATACCTAAAAAGACCGTTTCCGAAAAAATGTCAAAAAAGGACGTCCTGTATTACCTAGATAAAGCCCAAAATCTTCAAAAATTTAATAAATAAAATTTATTTGTATACGTGCATAAGGTATCCCCATGAATAAAAAAAGATTATTCCAGTGGTCATTGTATGATTTTGCTAATTCTTTTGTTTTTATAAATTTTTTACTATATTTTTCCCAGTGGATGGTAATTGATGGCGGGCTATCTGATTTTTGTTATAACGCCATTTTTGCTATAACATCTATCTTGTTATTTTTGTCAGCTCCAACACTAGCTTCTTTTACAGATAAATATGGTGGTAGAAAATACTTATTAAATTATGCCACCATAGGTACATTTTTAGGCTATGGCCTGGCTACAGTTTTTGCCTATCTGGGAACCCAATATATATTTATTGTTGCTATCTTTTTCTTGCTTGGACAATATTTTTATCAACTCTCTTTCGTTTTTTATAATACTTTGATTGAAGATGTAGCTGATGAAGAACACCGGGCCAGAGTTTCTGGAATCGGACAGTTTTCTAATAGTATGGGTCAAGTAGCGGGCCTTTTAATTGCCTTACCATTATCCGCCACCAGATTACAGCCATTATTCCCATCACTGATTATTTTTATTTTATTAGCTTTACCAATGATGATTTCTTTTGTTGATAGCAAACCGAAAAATAACAAACTTACCATAAAAGTTTTGCGAGAAGGTGAAAAAGAATATATTAAAAAAATGGTAGCTTTCTTTTCTGTTTCAGTGGCAGTTCCATTACTCGTTGCTTTCTTCTTCTTTAATGACGCTCTCCTAACCTTGTCTAATAATTTTGCTATCTATATGGAGAGAGTTTTTGCTGTTTCTGACGATGTTAAAAATTATCTTTTATTAGCTATTCTTTTTATGGGTGGAATTGGAGCTTTTGTCGCTGGCTGGATAGCTGATAGATTTGGTGATTTAAAGATTTTAAAAATTATCTTGGCTTGCTGGGTGGTTCTAATTCCTGCTCTAGCTTTTTGCCAAGGAATGGTTTCTTTAACTATTTGCACTGTTCTTCTAGGTTTTTTAATGGGACCAATCTGGACTATTTCTCGGTCATATTTAAGTAAGACATTAGCTAAAGAAGACTTAACTTACGGTTTTACTTTTTACACTTTAGCTGAAAGGTTTGCTACTTTATTTGGTCCGCTGACGTGGGGAGGTATTATTGCTGTTATGGGTATTGAAAGTATAAATTATCGCATAGCAATGTTCACGATGGTTATCTATATCATTCTAGGTCTAGTTGTTTTATTAAAGTGGAAAAGAGAACCAAAAAATTTGCACTTGTAGATAGGATTTTCTTTGCTATACTTAAGGTATACAAAAAGTAGTCACCTGTATATAATTCATCATAAATAAAATGAACAATGCATATAATTGGTATTCAACTTTAATAAAACCATCTTGGGCGCCACCCTCCTGGCTATTTGGACCAGTGTGGACGGTGCTCTATGTTATTATCGCGGTGACATATGGAACGGTGTTTTATAAAACTTTTACCGGTAAACTGTCTTGGGTGATTGCTCTACCTTTTGTGCTTAATTTAATTTTCAACTTTGCTTTTACTCCTTTGCAGTTTGGCTTGAAAAATAATTTATTTGCAGCAGTAGATATTATTCTAGTGCTTGGAACACTCATCTGGGCACTCATAGCTATTTGGCCGCACTTTCGTTTTATCGCCTTAGCAAACATCCCATATCTTGTTTGGGTGTCTTTTGCTACTATTCTTCAGTTAACAATAACTTGGATAAATAGGTAAAATAATATGCGGGTATGGGATATAAATCCAAAATATTTGTGTCGAAAACATTTACTTGCCGAACACCGTGAGCTTCATGGACTTTGGAATATTTTAACTAAACACAAAGGTAAGGGTGGATATTCAAGACATCCTGAAACTTTACGTTGGGTTGGTAAAACTTTCGCTCTATATGAGCGTCACGAAGCTCTAATACGAGAATTTAAAAAACGTGAATACAATCATCATACCCCACTAGATAAGCATTTAGCTTGTGGAGATAAAAAACAAAAAGTTCTTATTAATACTATAGCTGAACAGAAGGTCATACTCTACAATAAACCCTGCGAATGTTTTAGAGATTGATTTTTTGATAATGCAGTTTATAAATCCTTGCATTTTGAATAAAAAAGAATTAATGTAATGTCTGACATAAGTTCCTAACCCAAGGAGATCCAACGCATGCCGGAATATACTCTTAGTTATTATAACCGCGATACCCAGCTCGCGCCTGGGGCTAAGCCAGGTGCTGATACATCCACTCATCTCAAGCACTCATTTGATGCGCCAGATGATGTTGCGGCCCGTGAACATGTCCGCAAGTTCGTTTCGGGGAAATCTCATTTCCCCATCTCCCTCTCCAAGGAGGTCAGCTTGAAAGACTAATCACTTGATTAGCCAGTAAGTTATCAGCGCTTTCTAACCCCAACCCCTTTCCGCTGGGGTTGGTTTTTTAAATACAAATTATAATTTTGTGATATAATGGGACGCATGGCGCTTCAGTGTATTATTTTATTAATTATTATCCTATGACCAGAGAATTCAAGCAGAAGACATCGTTAAAATATAAATTACTTTTAGGTTTTATTCCGGTTGTTATATTTTTATGTTTATTTGTTTTTTACGCCATATCTTTAAACAACAATATAAATTCTTCTTTTTCAAGAATAAATAACAGTTTCAACCATCTTACAGATATTTCAAACTTGAGTAATACTGTAAAGAGCCTTTCTGAAGTTGCTAAAGCTTATGTAAACACTAATGATTCAGGTTGGGAAAAGCAATATAATGATCTTTTGTTTATTTTAAACAAATCATTAGAGGAGTCCCTTGCCTCAGAGAGTTCTAAGGAGGGCAGGTCGGCTTTAGAGGAATTTAAGAAGATAACAAATAGCACACAAAAAACTGAACTCTCGGCCATTCAAGGGGTTAAAACCGGAGATTCTAATGGAGCAAAATATCTTTTTGATTCTAGATATGCTAATGATATCCTCTTATCTTCCAAATTACTTTATACTTTTATAAATGCGGAAAGTGATAATGTTTCTCATGAGATTGGTATAAATCAAAATTATTTAGTTATACAGATTGTGTTGTTTATTTCTTTTGCTGTTTTATTTTTATTTATCACTCTCCTTATCATAGTTAGATTGCTAAACGGAAATATTTTACAACCGCTAGAAAAATTAGCTGAGACAGCTAAAGTCATTGCTGATGGGAATATGTCTTCACGTGCGGAAATTGTTAATTTGGATGAAGTGGGAAGTCTTGCCAATGATTTTAATGTTATGGTTGCCAGGCTTGAATCCTCACACGCGGTTCTTAGTATGACGGTAGATGACTTGAGTAAGGCCAATAAAGAATTGAAAAAAATAGATAAGATGAAGTCTGATTTTGTTACTATAGCCGCTCATCAGCTAAGAACCCCTTTGACGGGTATAAAGTGGTCTCTGACGGCTATATTAAATGGTGACATGGGACCAATTGGTGATAACCAAAAAGAATACTTGAAAGGGGCGGTAGAAAGCAATGAGAGAATGATAAATACCGTAGAGCAGATTTTAAAAATGGATAATCTCCAGGCTGGTATTATAGAAATTAAAGATGATTATACGGATTTAGTAATTACTTTGAACAGCGTTCTTTTTGATATTTACCCGCAAGCTGCCAGAAAAAAAATAAAATTAAATTTAAATTTTGATAAAAAGGAAAAATTAATGGTTAATATAGATCAAGAATCATTAAGAGTGGTGCTGCAAAATTTACTTGAAAATAGTGTGTTGTATTCAAATGAAAAAGAAAATATTAATGTTACTCTTAAGAAGGAGGAGGGGAGAGTTATATTTTCAGTTTCAGACTTTGGTATCGGGATTCCCGAGGGTGAGAAGAAAAATATTTTTACTAAATTTTTCAGAGCCACTAATGCCATCAAATATTATGCCAACGGTTCTGGTCTTGGGCTCGTTGTTTCTAAAAATATTGTAGATAGGCATGGAGGAAAAATGTGGTTTGAGAGTAAAGAGGGGGCGGGAACCACGTTTTTTGTCTCTTTGCCAACGGAAGAATGGGTCAAGCCAAAAAAGTGATTGCCTGCTTCAGCTATTGACTTTCCAGTATTATTTGCTATAGTTTTAAGAGAAACGGAAGGAGGTAAGTAACCTCCTTTTTGGTTGGTTTTTGACAACAGAGAAAGGAAAGTGTTATGAAGAGTACTGAAAACGGTAGTGTGAAGCAGGTGGTTTGGGGTATCTCTATTTTGTTTGTGGTATTTTTTGGGTCACTTTTTGCGCTTGAGGTTTGCGTTAAGGTGGATCCGTTACCGCCCGATACAGTTACTAAAACTGTGGCGGTCACGAACCAGGTCGCAAATACGAATGGTTTGGATGAGGTGGTTCACCGGAATACTGCTTCGGGGTATCAAGGTGGCCGGGTGATGGTCATAGCCGATCTATCTTCAGCCTTAAATTTAGCCAAGAGGAAATCCTCGGAGGCTGATCGAAGGGCGAGGAATGGAGAAGGTGATGATGCTTTTAATTTCAAAACAGAGGAGGTGTTCTCAAGTTCAAGTACGAATCAGTAATGGGTTGGGGTGGAAAGATTTAGAATGGAAGATTAAAAAAACAAAGGGAGATACGAATGAAGAAGATTGTGATGGCGATGCTGTTGGTTCTTGGTTTGGTTCAAGCGGGCCTGGCCCTGACGGAAGAACAGCGCTATCGGCGCTACGTGGTGTCCGCGATCGAGGAGGTCATTAACGGTGGTGCCTTGAAGGGGCAAATCTACGAATCAATCCCGGGCCAGAACTGGCCTCAGGAACCGAAGATGATCTCCTTCGGTGACTACTTCAAGAACGGGAGGGCCCAGGCTTTGATGGACTGCGATGTGAGCTGGTATCAAGGTTGGGCGACTTGGAATAATTTGTCCAACGTACGGCTTTTTAGAAGTCAGTACATGGAGCAAACCTACATTAGCGCCGGCCTGCAAACAATGCCATTCATTATGAAGGTTGAGTCCGCTCGACTGATGAAGTTGAATGTACAAGGAGCTCTTCTTAATGATGGTGATGAACTTTGGTTTAACGGTGCGCGAGTTTATCAGAACGAAGCGGGCATCTGGCAGGTCTATGCCTACAAACCCTGGAACCTCATTGGCGCGGAAGTTGAAGTGGTTTGGACTGGGCGCGGTGGCTGGAGGATTCAAATGGATGAAAATTCATTTAGCGGGGTCATTAACTTGAATACCGCCCTCATGGATCAGACCCTCTTGGCCCCGACCAAGCTCAAGGCCATTTCATTCCTTGCCGAAGGTTCGGAATTGGAAGAAGGATTGGTGCGGTATACCGGCCGATCCTATGATGCGGATCTGGGATGTACGGTGCTGAACTTGCAGTCCTTGTTCGATAAGGACATGAAGGAATTCACTTTGGTCCTGCGTGGTTTGGATGAACAATCCGGCCAGATGGTGAACTACTACACCGTCTGCCTGCAGGATGTGGGCGATGACTTCATGGTGCCCTTGGGCGATACATATATTCGCCCGTGGACCGAAGTGAAGGTTTACCTCATGGATCCCCGGACTGGCGACTACATGCAGAAACGGCTGGATGCCCAGGATCTGTGGCGGGACGTGCCGGTGAACGTTGTGACCCCCATGAAGTAACGTCCTTTCTCGATGAGTTGAACAGAAGCAGTGTGACGGTCGGGGATTTGTGAGATCCCTGGCCGTCTTTTTTTGTCTAAATTTTAAGGTTGCAAAATAATCAGTTTTGTATTATACTCTCTGCACGTTTGGGAATTTCATATTTTCAGATTTAATATAAATTTAAACCATGTCACAAGTACAATTAATCAAATTAGCCTGCAAAACCTGCAAGAGAACTAATTATTATTCTAGAAAGAATAAAAAGAAAGTTGAACGCAAGATCGAGCTTAAAAAATTCTGTAAATGGTGTAAGAAAAATACCGTTCATAAGGAATCTAAGAAATAACTAAAAATAAAAATCCTCAATTCGAGGGTTTTTATTTTATCGGCGGGGGATGTAGGAATCGAACCTACACTAAAGCGTTTGGAGTGCCTTGTGATACCATTTCACTAATCCCCCTACTTGGAAAATACTAGCATAAATTAAGTTTTTAATAAACCTCTTAAGATTACACTAGAAATTTAGTTACTGCTTTTGAGATTTTTACCAGACTAGATTTATGAAGGGGGTTAAACCAAATTATGGCTTTATCAGTCTGTTTATTTAAATGGTTACGTCTAAACCAGGTTTTTTGTCTTCTGGCATATTGCCAGATTTTATTATTCAGCTCAATGATCATTTGATCCAAAGAAATTTTTCCTGATAAATGACGTGACATGTAACGATATTCTAAACCCAAATTCTCCATTCTCTGCCAGCTGATACATTGTTTATGAAGTTTGAGCCCCTCCTTTAACATTCCCAGGTCAATTCTTTTTAGTAATCTTATTTTTATTCTCTCCTTTAGGAGTGTGTCAGGGAGTATGAGGCCTATCTCCATGGTGTTATAAAGTGGTTCAGATTTTATTGCTGGGACAGAACCTAAGGCGGTGGCTATTTCTATGGCGCGGATTACTTTCCTTTTATTTTGTTTATCTATTTTATCAGCTGAATTAGTATCTAGTTTCTTCAGAATTTTTAATAATTCCTCACAATCTTTTTTTTCTAGTTTTTCTCTTAATTTAAGATTAGGCAGAACGTCTGGCAGGGTAGTATTATTTACCAAGGCATCAATGTAAAAACCGGTACCGCCACAGATGATAGGTAATTTATTTCTTTTTAAAATATCGGTAATTATTTTCTGGGCCTTAACTTTATATTTTGAAACATTAAAAATAGAATTTGGTTTTACGATGTCTAACATGTAATGCGGGACACCCCTCATCTCTTCCTTGGTAATTTTCCCCGTGCCTAAATCCATACCTTTATAAACCTGCCTAGAGTCAGCTGAAACCACTTCACCATTATATTTTAGGGCCATTTCTACCGCTAAGTCACTTTTGCCAGTGGAAGTGGGACCAAGAATTACCAACACTTTTGGTTTAGTGTTTAGAATATTTTTCATGTGCCGGAGGAGAGACTTGAACTCTCACCCCTTACGAGACACGATTTTGAGTCGTGCGCGTCTACCATTCCGCCACTCCGGCATGTAAGGATGATTCTAGCTTATTTTCTTTAAAAAATAAAGGAGTTGTTCTTTCTAAAAAAGGAATTTATATGTTAGAATGGACTAACTTAATAATAATTTTAAAATACATATGAGCCAATTTTTCAGTGATTCCATATTTTGGGTAGAGATAGGTAAAGTTCACCCTAACCCTTTTCAGCCTAGAAAAGAGTTTGAAGAGAGCAAGTTGAAAGATTTGGCAGATTCTATTCGTCAATATGGTATTTTACAGCCAATGGTGGTGACTAGAAAGGAGGTGGTCAAGGAGGATGGTGGTCTGACTACAGAATATGAACTTATCTCCGGTGAAAGACGTTTACGTGCTTCTAAAATTGCCGGCCTATCACAAGTCCCAGTTTTGATTCGTGATCAAGAAGAGAGTGATCAGTTAAAATTAGAATTAGCTATTATTGAAAATCTACAAAGAGAAGACTTGAATGCTGTTGATCGAGCTAAAGCCTTTCAACAATTAGTTGATCTATTTCACTTTAAACACGCTGATGTGGCTAGACGGGTTGGTAAGAGTAGGGAGTATGTTTCTAATAGTTTAAGAATCTTGTTATTACCTCCAGAAATGCTTACTGCTTTGTCTGAAGGTAAGATTTCTGAGGGCCATACCAGACCTTTGCTTATGTTGACTGATCGAAAAGAGGAACAGCTGGTGTTGTTTAAAGAAATGCTTTATCGAAAAATGTCTGTACGTGAAGCTGAAATGACAGCTAGAAAAATAGCCGTAGAGCGAGTCAGAAAGTTTGAACTTCTACCAGATCCAGAGATATCAGAATTAGAGGAAAAATTAGCTAATACTTTTGGTGCCCGCGTGCACATTGAAAGAAAAGAAAGAGGCGGAAAAATTATGATTGATTTCTTTTCTAATGATGATCTTCGCTCTATCCTTGAGGTGGTATCCAAGTCTAATAAACAGGATTTAGGGGCCAATAGTCTATTAAATAGGCACATTGCTAAAAATGAGGGAGGTTTAGACACTGAAAAAACAGATTTAACAACGCAGATAGAGGAACCAGCATTACTCGATGATCGGTCTCAGGAAGAAAAAAAAGAGGAGGAAGAACAAGATCTTTATTCAGTAGATAACTTTACTGTTTAGTTTACTCAGTTTTGATATTAAGTGCTTGCTTAATAAATTTTTTGGCCATGCCAGTCTTGGCGTATTCCAGCCATTTTCTATTTGGTTTGGCTGATTTTTTGGTGATAATTTCTACTTGATCACCATTTTTTAATTCCGCATGAAGAGGGGAGATTTTATTATTTACCATAGCACTAGAAATGTGATTACCAATGTCCGAGTGGATAGCGTAGGCAAAATCAATTACAGATGAGCCAATGGGTAGATCCATCACATCTCCTTTGGGTGTAAAGATAAAAATCCTTTGTCCAAAAAAATCTGTTTTTAAGTCTTGAAGCATTTCTGTGCCATCGGAATTCTTTTGGGATTCAGCTAGATCTTTCATCCAAGCCGGAGCACTTTGATTGGCGCTTTGACTCTGGAAAAAATTATTCAAGGATTTAGGTAAGAATTGACTAAACCAATTCATTTCTTTATTTTCGTTATTTTTTGAATCTTTGTAGGAAAGATGAGAGGCAATACCGTACTCAGCTTGTTTGTGCATTTCATGGGTACGAATCTGAACCTCTACTACGGAGCCATCACCGGTAAAAACAGTGGTGTGAATGCTCTGATAACCATTTAGCTTTGGCATGGCAATATAGTCTTTTATTCGTCCTGGTATTGGCCGGTATTTATTATGAATTATACCCAAGGCTTTGTAACAATCAGCTACGTTATTTGTAAAAATTCGTAGTGCTAAAATATCATAAATGTTTTCAATATCTCCATCTTTTTTTATAATTTTCTTGCTTAGACTATAAAGACCTTTTTGACGGTAGTCAGTATTGATATCAGTCAGTCCGTTTTCGGCCAAAGCCCTCTTTACTGATTTCATGAATTTTTCTAATCTAGGCAAAGTCTCTTCCTTTTTCTGTTTCATTAATTCTTTTACCTCAGCATATTCTTTAGGGTAGACATAAGGAAAAGAAAGGTCTTCTAATTCGCGAGATAATTTACGTATAGAGAGGCGGTAGGCAAGTGGAGCAAAAATTTCCAAAGTTTCCAAGGCAATTCTCTTCTGTTTATCTGGACGTACGTATTCTAGAGTGCGCATGTTATGCAGACGATCACAAAGCTTGATAATGATGACGCGGATATCTTGGGCTGAAGCCACAAACAGTTTGCGAAGACTTTCAATGTGTCTTTCTGCACCGCGGTATTTTAACTTACCCAGTTTAGTTACGCCGTTCACTAGGAATAGTATCTCGTCTCCAAATTCTGCTTTAATTTTTTCTTCTGTTAATACACCATCTTCAATTGAGTCATGTAAAAGGCCGGCTGAGATAGCCATGGGGTCCATTTTAAATTCTGCTAAAATTTTAGCTGTTTCAAAAACGTGATTAAAATATGGCTCACCAGATTTTCTGGTGACTCCACTGTGTGCTTCCTCTGCCATATTATAAGCCTTAGTAATTAAGGCTATATCTTCCGGTGTGGGGGAATCTATTAGGTCTGTGATGTCTTTAACGGTCATAATAACAGTATAGACCCTACTTTCAGTTTCAGCAAATAAAAATATTTAAGAGATTTTAGCTATTTTATCTGGTCTGTGGTTTGGGCAGGTTTTAACTGAACATCTTTCGGGGATAGTTTTAGGTCATGAATAATTCTTCGTCGTCACTCAGAATTTTCTCGACCCCGGCTCGCGATTCGGCCTGCTGACCTCATAACGCTCCGCCTCACAAAAACAATTGTTTACTTTAGTTTACCTAGCTTATGGGGGTTATGCATTTCACATGTCTTATTTGAACATCGCTCCGGGATAGTTTTTGTGCCTTCCATCATGAGAGCGCCACATATAGAGCAGAGATTACCAGTTGGTTTGGCTTTGATGGCGTTTTTGCATTTAGGATAATTTGAACAGCTGTAAAAGACTCCAAAACGCCCGCGTTTTTCTGTCATTAAACCATCTTTACAAGTGGGGCAAGTTACGCCAGTACTATTTTGTTTTTCTAGCTCTGCATCTTTTTTAATATATTTACATTTAGGATAATTGGAGCAAGAGATAAAACGACCAAATTTTCCTTCACGTTCTACTAATTTTCCATCCTTACATTCCGGGCATTTTTCACCCGTTTCTTTTGGTCCAGCCATTTCTTCACCAGTTATTTTTCTTGCTCCAGTACAGTCTGGGTATTTAGCACAACTTAAAAATTTACCATTTTTACCAAGTTTGATTATCATTGGTCCACCACAGATAGGGCAGATATGTTTAACGTCAGCTTCACCAAAGTTATTTACTTTATCAATTTTATCCTTTGATTTTACTTCTTTTAAGAATGGTCCGTAAAAATCTTTTAGGGTTTTTAAATACTCAGCTTTGCCTTCCGCAATTAGGTCTAACTTGTCCTCCATCTCAGCGGTAAAAGTGTCACTGATATAATTAGCAAAATTATTTTCCAGGAATGAACTAACTACATCACCGGTGTCAGTGGGAACTAGGGCTTTATTTATTTTTTCGACATAACCACGGTCTTCAATTGTTTTTATAATTGAGGCATAAGTAGATGGACGGCCAATATCTCTCTTTTCCAATTCTTTAATCAAACCAGCTTCTGAATAACGGCCAGGTGGTTCTGTTTGTTTACCCTCGGAACTAATATCAAGTAGTTTAAGTTCTTCACCAACGGAGACTTGAGGTAGAATAACATCATCACCAGTCCCTTCTTCGTCCGCAGCTAGCCAGCCCGGGAAAAGTAAACGGGAACCATTAGCCCAGAATTCAGGAATGGTTTCATCATTACCTACTTGCACAAAAATCTTGGTGCGCATTATTTTGGCATCAGTCATTTGAGAAGCTACTGTTCTCTGCCAGATTAGGCGGTAGAGTTTTTGTTGCTCGTCGTTCATGCCAGCGCTTAATTTAGAAATATCAGTTGGACGGACAGCTTCATGTGCTTCCTGAGCATTTTTACTTTTGGCAGTAAAAGTGTGGGGTTGTAAATATTCTTTACCATATTTTTTCTCCACTATATTGTAAATCTGCGCCAGAGCTACTTGACTTAAATTAACACTGTCTGTTCGCATATAAGAAATATAACCGGCCTCATAAAGTTTTTGCGCAATACCCATAGTGCGGGATGGAGCAAAACCCAGACGGGAACTGGCAGTTTGTTGTAAGGTGGAGGTGGTGAAAGGGGCTTTGGCTGAACGCTTGGTTTCTGTTTCAGAAACATTTTTTACCAGCCACTTGGATTTTTTACCAGCTTCTAAAATATTGTTAACTACTTTTTCATCTCTCGGTTCTTCAGAACAGGTAAGTTGTAAATCTTGTTTAGTTTTAGTCTGAGTGAGAGCTGTGATTACCCAAAAGTTTTCTGGTATAAAAGCTCGGATCTCTCGTTCACGTTCCATGATTATTCTAAGCGCGGGGGATTGGACTCGGCCGGCAGATAAACCGTAACGGACTTTCTTCCAAATCAAACCAGACAAATCATAACCCACTAAACGGTCTAATACTCGACGAGCTTCTTGAGCTTGTTTTAAATTATCATCTATTTCTCTAGGATGCTTCATGGCCTCCTGTACAGCATCTTTGGTAATTTCATAAAACACTACGCGTTTAGGATTTTTTAAACCGACGGCTTCTTTTATATGCCAGGCAATAGCTTCACCTTCACGGTCAGGGTCAGTCGCTAAAAGTATTTCCTCGGCTTTTTTAGCCAAGGTTCTGATCTCTGTGACTACTTTTTCTTTACCAGGAGAAATTTCATAATGAGGAATAAAACCACCTTCTATATCAATGGCTTTTTTGTTACTTTTTGGTAGATCACGAATATGCCCTACGCTCGCGCGCACTTCGTATTTACCATCCAAATATTTGGAAATAGTTTTGGCTTTTGACGGGGACTCAACAATTAATAATTTCATCTTATTTTCTAGTATGGCACAAAATATTTTTTTTACCAAATTTGTATATATATTATTAAATCAAATCTCGTAATTAGTAGTACATTCACCATGGTGTATCTAATTAAATAGTGATATGATGAATACATGGGTGGATTATTATTTAAACATAAAAAGATGAAGGTTAATATCTCAGGATTGCTGGTGCTTAATTCTGATAAGAGAGAAAAGCCGGCACGAACGCCAAAAAGGAATTACTCATTTAATAAGTGTTTTTATCATAACTTTTCTAACAAAGCGCCAAAGGATTTGATAGTGATGTATGATATTCCCGCTGATAAGAGAAAGGAGAGGGATTGGCTTAGAAGACATTTGCAAAGATTTGATTATATCATGATTCAGAAAAGCGTCTGGGTCGGACCGTCACCGCTACCTGGAGGGTTTCTTGAATATTTGAAATCAATTGGCCTATTATCTAAATTAAGAACCTTAAAATTAGCTAAACCCTACTCAAAAGATATTTTAAATATGTAAATTATCCTATCACTAATAGTAGATTCACCATGGTGAATGTTGGATTATAATTTTTAGTTATTGTTAATAAATTTTAATAAAGGAAAAACCTGCCAAAGCAAGTTATCCTTGCAGGCAGGTATCAATCTCTATCTTTTAATAACCGGTCTTTCAACAGCAGCTAGATGAGAACCTCGAGGTGGAATATTTACTCCTTTTACTTTGTGTGATTTTTGTGGTGCAGGTTCGTATTTTGAACAATTATCAAGTGATAATTTGAAGCCGATCTTTGGCGTACTGAATATTTTGGGGTCAATACGGCTATCATGACTGTTTCCACCAAACATATGGCTTGCTCTTGGCCAGCCACAATTTATACAAGGAACTCTACCAGCTTTTACTGAAAGCACTTTAATTTTCATTAGCTATTACTCCTTAAGTATTAATTTTGGAACATCTTTCTAAGTATGATACTAATACTATTTAATTTTATGTCAAATGCACTTCGCCGAGTTTTTCGGAGATGAGGCCTTTGAGCTCCATGACAGAGAGGACGGCATTGGCTTGGCCTATAGGCATATCCAGGGCGCGGAGGAGATCATCTTTTGGCATTGGTTCACGAAGAGCTTTGATGACGGCTTTTTCTTCCGGACTACATTCATTGTATTCAAGCTCTAAGTTTCTTGGGGCTGAATCTTTACTTTCAAAACCGAGAGCTAATAGCAATTCCTCAGGTTTGGTGATAGGTGTGGCGCCTAGGCGTATTAGTAAGTGCGGGCCACCGGAAGTTTTAGAAAAGATATTACCCGGAACAGTGAGGACGTCTTTATTATAATCGGTGGCCATTCTCGAAGTAATCATGGTGCCACTTTTTGTTTCGGCTTCAATAATAAGGACGGCACAGGAAAGTCCAGCCATAATTCTATTTCTTTGAGGAAAACTATAACGAGTAGCTTTAAAATTTGATTCAAATTCGGAGAGCATGCCGCCATTATTTTCTAAAATTTTTTTCATTAAGCCCAGATGAGCAATGGGATGTAGGGAGTCCACACCAAGTCCTGAACCAGGTACGGCAATGGTTTTTAATCCGGTATTCATAGCGGCTTCATGCGCAATACCATCAATACCAATGGCTAGACCGGAAACAATAGCTATATCATAACCGCGCAGACCAGCAATTAGTTTTTCACAAGCCTCCTTGCCGTAATTTGTATAACGTCTAGAGCCTACGACACAAAGTAGTTTGGTATTTGGTCCAGGTAGATTACCTCGGAGGAAAAGTCTTTCTGGTTTTTGGGGAATCTCTAGGAGTTGTTCTGGGAATTCCTTCTTTTTTAATTCACGAATGGGAAAATCTCTATCAATTGGGTGAATTATTTTCATGATTGTAAATTCTAACATTAATTGTTACTATATAATAATAAAAAGGGGGATAATTAATTAATAATATGCTTGATATAAAATTCATCAAAGATAACCGAGACATCATAGAGGCGGCTATAACTAACAAGAGATCCAAGGCTGTTAACCTTGATGAACTTTTATCTCTCTATGAGGAAAGAAAAAAATTAAAAGGTGAACTTGATGAAATAAATCAAAAAAGAAATGTGGCGGCTCAAAACCGAGCTATAGAAGAGGGAATTGCTCTCAAAAAAGAATCAGCAATAATTGAAGCTAAATTGCCGGATTTAGAGAAAAAGTTTATGGCCTTGATGATTGCTTTACCAAACATTCCATCAGCTGATACTCCAATTGGAAAAGATGATACTGAGAATAAAATTTTACGAGCAGTAGGAGAAATTCCTAAGTTTGATTTTAAGCCTAAGGAGCATTGGGAGCTTGGTGCAGAACTTGATTTGATTGATAATGAAAGAGCGGGTAATATTTCTGGCCCCAGATTTACTTATTTAAAGGGTGACTTGGCCTTGATGCAGTTTGCTCTTATACAATTTACTTTGGGTGCCTTAACCAGTGAAGACACTTTAGAGAAAATTAAAAATGATTCAGGAATCCAGATTACTACCAAGCCTTTTACCCCAATTGTTCCTCCAGTTTTCATCAAGCCGGCTGTTCTAAACAGAATGGCTAGATTAGAGCCTAGAGATGAAAGGTATCATACTGAGGCGGACGATCTTTATTTGATAGGTAGCGCTGAACATACTCTCGGACCGATGCATATGGATGAAGTTATCTCTGAAGAAAAATTACCAATTAGATATGTTGGTTACTCTACTTCATTTAGACGAGAGGCCGGAGCGGCCGGTAAAGATACCAGAGGAATACTTCGCATGCATCAATTTGATAAATTAGAAATGGAAACTTTTTGTTTACCAGAAAATTGTTATAAAGAGCAAGATTTTCTAGTGGCTATCCAGGAATATCTGATGTCTTCTCTTGGTCTGCCTTACCGTATTGTTATTTGTTGTACCGGTGATATGGGTGACCCAGATCATCGTCATATGGATTTGGAGACTTGGATGCCGGGACAAGATAAATATCGTGAGACACATAGCGCTGACCTCATGACCTCATACCAATCCAGAAGATTAAATACAAGATTTAAGAGAGGAGATGATAAGCCTGATTTTGTTCATATGAATGATGCCACTGCTATTGCTATTGGCCGAACCCTGATTGCTATTATGGAAAATTATCAGCAAGCTGATGGCTCCATTAAAATCCCTGAAGTGTTGCAGAAATATATGGGAAAGAGTGTGATTTCAAAATAGGAATTCTTGCCGACCGAAAACATTAAAATTTTTTGAGTCTGGTTTTGATCCAGTCTTACTGGAAATAAAGACTGGCAAAAGACGCGAGGACCAAAAAATTTGAATAGTTTTTGGGAGGCAGATAGAAACTTTTAAAACAAAGATTATGTCTGCTACCAGAAATCCAAACCTTGCCCCGTCACAGATGCGTATAAGAAGGAGAAGGCAGCTTTTTATCCGACTTTATATTGTATTATTTTTCTTGGCGGTGATTGTTTTAGGTCTGGCTATCTTTTCTGGCTATAAAAAAGTAGTAATTCAAACTATAATAATTTCTGGTAATGCAGCAGTAACAAGTGATGATGTTTTGGCTATTGTAAATCAGGATCTCTCTGGACGTTATTTTTATTTATTTTCTAGAGGCAATTCTATGATTTTTCCTAGATCTAGAATTAAAGCAGATCTTTTGGAACAAATTAAAACCATCAAGGACCTGGATATTTCCTGGGATAATTGGCAGCAAATATCCATCATATTGACCGAAAGGAAACCCCATTCTGTCTGGTGTGGTAAAGATATCTCGAACCCAGCTCCTACTTGTTATTTTATGGATAGAGATGGCTATGTTTATAAGGAGACTGGTTTTACTGGCACCATCTTTGTTAAAAATTATGGACCACTCCTACTGGGGCAAATAAATAGTGAAAATGAGGAAAATCCTGTCGGCAGTTATTTCCTATCAAAACAAATGTATTTGCAGATTTTTAGTCTGATAGATAAGTTGAGTGAATATGGTCTACGAGTATCTGCCGTTTCTTTTGATGAAACTGATTTTAAATTTGTTTTAGAAATAGGTCCAACAATTATTTTTAATGATGAGGCTAGTTTTGATACGTCTTTTTCTAATCTTCTTGTGGCTTTAGAGACAAAAAATTTGGATCTAATAAATGAAGCTAAAACTATCAATTATATTGATTTACGTTATGATAGTAAGATTGTGATTGGCAGGAAGAAATAATATGATTAATAACTTTTGGAAAAAAATAAAGAAGCCATTTTTCTGTTTGGCCCCTATGGCTGATGTTACGGATCCCGCTTTCCGTTATATGTTAGCAAAATATGGTAAAAATGTTGAAAATAAAAATCAAGTGGTTTTTTGGACAGAATTTGTCTCGGCGGACGGGCTGTGTCATAAGGAGGGGAGAAAAAAACTCCTTGGAATTTTGAAATTTTCTAAAATTGAAAAGCCGATAGTAGCTCAGATTTTTGGAGCCAAGCCGGAGAATATAAAAAAGGCCTGTCAGCTTATATCCAAATTAGGATTTGACGGAATTGATATTAATATGGGCTGTCCGGATAAAAGTGTTATCAAACAAGGTGCTGGTTCAGCTTTGATTAAAACTCCCAAGCTGGCCAGGGATATTATTCAGGCCGCTATTTCTGGCGCAAACGGTCTACCAATATCAGTGAAGACACGTTTGGGTTTTAATACCATGGAATATCAAACTTGGTTACCGGAATTATTAAAAGAAAACATTTCAGCCCTCACTGTTCACTTTAGAACAAAAAAAGAAATGTCTAAAGTTAAGGCTCATTACGAATTAGCGCAGGAGGTGGTGAAGATTGTGCGAGCTGTAAATAAAGATGTAAAACTAATTGCCAATGGAGATATTCTTTCTACTGAAGAAGGAATAGAGAAGATGGTGGAATATGGTTTTGATGGAGTGATGATTGGGCGTGGGGTATTTGGTAACCCAGAGTTTTTTGCTGGTAATAATATTTTGAGTTTAGAAAAGAAATTAAAATATTTACTTGAGCATACAAAATTATTTGAAAAATTATTGAGAACTAAAAAAGCTGATAGCAGAAGCTTTGATGTGATGAAGAAACATTTTAAAGCCTACGTGAACGGCTTTGATGGCGCTAAAGAATTACGTGTTAAACTAATGACTACTGAAAATTCTAAGCAAGTTGCTGAAATTATAAAAAACCTTTAAAGCTTTACTTATTTGGGATACCTATGATATAGTGGTGGCTCGTTGATCAGTACCTATTTTATAGGACGGGCTGATATCAGTTCACAGAAGATGTTTATCTAATCTACATTGGCTCCTCACCACCCCGATGAGCCTTTGGAGAACAGGGTAGAAAAGGATGCGGATTTGCTCGGTAAGGCTTTCCGCGGGTCATACCTGGACCAAGTAAGAATAGACGATGATGCAGTAGTCATGTCTTACTTTCCCACCATCGGCGTAACCTAATCCCGCCGGATTCTCGTCTTTTTCTCCCGGAAGACGATGGATTATAAGGGGGGTGGGCTGCAGTAAAATGCAGCCTATTTTTATTTACATTTTTTTACCATTATGATAGAGTGATGTTTCATTGGTCAGCACCTATTTTATGGGACGAGCTGATATCAGTTCTAAAAACGGCTTCAAAGAGAGGAAAGACATGAGGGTTAACAGCACTGGACCTCCGAGTTTTGGACGATAAACCAAGGGACCACCGAGTTCGGAAAACAGGAAAGGGGGATGATCCAATGCCTTTTTGCTGACATGTTAGCGCTTTGCTACATTTCGGCTTTAGCCAACAATTGGCGGATAAGGAGTTATTGCAAAACTCCACTCATTAACGGGTTTCTTTTTCCTGGCCTACGCGAAGAGACGTTGTCTACTTAGAGACGTATCACGTATTGGTCGTTGGTTTGCCCGTTAGGCACCGCTCACGTCCACGTCTCAGGGGTTTCCTGAATGCACCAACCACGTGACGATACCTGTTTTTAAAGTCGCCCGACTGACCTTCCTGCCTGTTCTTTGTTCCAGGTAAGGATGTGTCAATATACCAGGACGTTCTGACTCGAATCTCTTCGTCCTTGGGATATCTACTCACGCGCGACAGGGTCCTACCCCCTGCCGCGCTTTTTCTTACCCACTTTTTTGATTTTATCTTTGCAAAGGGAAAATGGATTGCTATACTATCCCCATGTCACTTACTGCTTTATATCGTAAATATCGCCCACAAACTTTTAAGGAGGTTTTAGGTCAGGATCATATTGTAAAAGTTTTAGAATCATCCATAGAGCTTGACCGCCTTTCCCATGCTTATATTTTTTCTGGTTCTCGTGGAACAGGTAAGACTTCCGTCGCCCGTATTTTTGCTAAAGAAATAGGCACTACCGCAAATGATATTACAGAGATTGATGCTGCTTCTAATAACGGCGTAGATGAAATCCGCGCTTTGAATGAAAGTGTGAATACAATTCCTTTTGAATCCAAATACAAAGTTTATATTTTAGATGAAGCCCATATGCTTTCTAAAAGTGCCTGGAATGCTTTACTTAAAACCTTAGAAGAACCACCAAAGCATGTGATTTTTATTTTAGCCACTACAGAATTTGATAAGATTCCAGAGACAGTCATTTCTCGTTGCCAAACTTTTTCTTTTAAAAAACCTACCCAGAAAATTTTAAAGGATGTAATAACTGTTATTGCTAAAAAAGAAGGTTTTAGTTTGGAGCCAGCTTCAGCAGATCTTATTGCGCTTCTTGGTGACGGCTCTTTCCGTGATGCCCAAAGTATTTTTCAGAAAGTTATAGGCGCCTCAAAAGATAAAAAGATTTCTCTAGCTGAAGTGGTTTTGGTCACTGGAGCACCAAGAGGGGAAATGATAAACGATTTTATCCGAGCGATAGATGAAAATAATTTAGAACTTGGTCTTACTTCCATTTCTCAGGCTACGGAGTCAAACATTGACCTACTTCTATACTACAAACTTGTTTTACATAAAATGCGGGCTATTTTATTACTTCGCAATTTACCTTCTTCTGCTCTGAAGCTACAGGAAGAGATGACTGATACGGATTATCAATTCTTAAAAGCTTTATCTGATAAAAAGGGTGGTAAAATAAATTCTGAAACCTTGTTGGTATTGTTAAATCATTATGATTTGGTCTCTAAAGCCTATTTGCCAGAGATGGTTTTGGAAATAATTTTAGGTAAGCTAATTTCCTAAGGCTTGAAAAAGTCTTGTTTTTAAAGTATTCTACTGTTGTAGCTTTCGTACATAGAGCTGGGGGATCGTCTAATGGTCGGACACGCCCCTTTGAAGGGTGGAATTTTGGTTCGATTCCAAGTCCCCCAGCTGTGTGTAGGAGAGCTTAGATATTATGCTAACAATAATTTTTGAGGCACATGGAACGACATTTGATAACGAGGCTCATCTATCCTCCGGGTGGAATGACGTGGCACTTTCACCTTTGGGTGAAAAGCAATCCGTAGAAATGGGTGAGAGATACAAAGATGATTACTTTGATGCTATTTTTGTATCAGATTTACAACGGGCGGTAAAAAGTGCAGAAATTGGCTTTGGTAATAAATGGCCGATCATAAAAGATGAAAGGCTACGAGAATGTAACTATGGTGACTTTACTCAGAAACCAAGTGAGCAGGTAGATGTTCAGAAACCACTTAGAATTAACGAACCGTTTCCGAACGGTGAAAGTTATATGCAGACCACTGAGAGAATGAAATCTTTTTTAGATGATTTGAAGAAAAATTATGATGGTAAGAGGGTGATGATAATTGGTCATCGGGCCACTCAGTATGGCTTGGATAACTTGATAAAAGGTGTATCTCTTGAAACACTCACTACCTCACATTTCAAATGGCAGCCGGGGTGGAAGTATGAATTTTGACCAATAAACTAGATAAAAATGTTTTTATCACATCAAACAATAGAAAAATACATAGATGACGGTAAGATTATTATTCAACCGGAATTTAACAAGAAAAATATTAGACCTGTGGGTTTGCGTATTCACCTAGCAAAAGATATTCTGATTCCAGAAGATGGGCAGACTGTTGAAATAGGTAGCCCAACAGAAATTAAGTATAAAGAAGTTGATTTAACTAAAGAAGAGTTCTATTTAGAACCCGGGAATTTTATTTTAGGTGCCACTTACGAAGCAATACAAACTCCTCCCAATGTGTTAGCTTTTTTGGACGGTAGAAGTACTATTGCTCGTCTTGGATTGACAACACATATTACTGCCTCCGTTGCTGATGGAACATTTGAAAAACCTCATGTAATAGTGTTAGAAATGAAAAATGTTGGTAATTTTAGAATTAAACTAAAATTTAAAGATCCAATAGCGATGGTGATATTTGCCGAACTTACAGAACCAGTAGTTCAGAAGATTCAAAGTCAATATGGTGCAGGGCAAAATAAGGTAACACCACCAAATCTTAATTTTAAAACAGGATTAGATCAGTAAGGGTGGTTTCAACTTTATACCACACAGCCATCTGAATTTTTATGATGAAGTGATATAATACTGCTATGTATTTTACTTACGTATTGGAATGCGCTGATAAATCTCTATATGTCGGCTGTACAAATAATCTGGAAAAGAGATTAGAGCAACATAATAATTCAAAATGTGGTGCACATTACACCAAGATCCGTCGACCGGTGAGTTTGAAATATTCTGAAATATATCCTACACTTAACGAGGCAAGGAAAAGAGAGTGCGAGATAAAGAGGTGGAAGAGAGAAAGGAAACTAGATTTGATAAGTAAAAAATAATTTTAAGCTTATGGCGCAGGAAATTGAAGCAAAAATATTAAATGTAGATGTTCAGAAACTAGAGGAAAAACTCTTGTCTTTTGGCGCAGAAAGAAAGAGTGAGAAATTATTCAGAGCAATGGCTTTTGATTACCCGGGATATCCAATGGATAAAGAGGCGGCTTGGGTACGTCTCAGAGATGAAGGTGACAAGATAACCATGGCTTACAAAAAGAGGCTAGGTGTAAAAGATATAAATAAAGGTACAAATGATTCTGGTATGGAGGAAATTGAAGTGTCGGTAAGTGATTATGATTTAGCTAAAGAATTTTTGCTAAAATTAGGAATGGTTGTAAAATTTTATCAAGAGAAAAAGAGGATTACCTGGCAGAAAGGTCCGGTTACCTATGATATTGATACTTGGCCTCAATTGGAGCCATATTTAGAAGTTGAGGGTGAAACTTGGGAAATTGTTGATTCGGCTATTCTTGAATTAGGTTATGATTTAAAGGATAAAATCATTTGTTCAGCTACACAGATATATGAAATGAATGGTATCAGAGATAAGGATTATATTAAGATGACCTTTGCTGAATTTGTTAAGAGGGAGTTATAAAACTTTAGTCACTTTGTAGTTATCAAATTGGACATCAATAAAGTCTGTACGAATACCTGCGTATCCTTCATCAAGAATCGCCTTTCCTCCATGGCTTTCGCCATCATCCTTTCCTTGAGCGGCTAAAATCCAGTTACCCGTTCCATCTTTATCGATATAAAGTTTTATGGTTACGGTATTGTCTGAATTGGTGTTTATTTCACTCCTAAGTCCAAACCACTTTTGTTCCGGAATCAAATTTGGATTTGTCTCTCTGCTGTATGTTTCATTCTTGTAAAATTGTTTAAGGGCCAGGTCATAATAAACACCTTTATATTTCTTTTTAATAACAGCGGCTCCATCAACACGAATTCCGCTGTAATATAAGTTATTTTCATCTTGAAAACGATTGAAAAAGAAAACACCATTAGAAGAATTACGATTCCAGCTTTTACTCAAATTACTATTTATAATTTTAAAACTTAATTCTTGTTGAAAATTCAACCATTTATGTCTCAATAAGACCAGACGAAAAATGTTTTGCGGATAATATCCATCATCAGTATCTTCTGGATTTGAAGTTGAATATGTTTTACGCCAAAGGTTTTTTGCATCAAGTGGTCCTAATATTGTACTGCTAATACCATCAGTACTATAGAAATACGCCCCAGAACCTAACCACCAGCCAGGGCTGGTACTGTCTACCATGCTTTCTGATTCAACTACAGAATAATTGGTTGAAAAATTTTCAAGAAAAACAGTATCATCATTTGTAGGCACTTTTGTTTTAGGTTTTTCTTCAGGGGTAGGGATTGGGGTGATTTTAGGAAGTACCACCTGAGGAACGGGTTTTACTGGTATGATAGGGGACGATGTTGCCGTGAGTTTAGGTGGCGTCATTTCTCTGGCGGTGTTTTTGCTAGGGTTGATATTTTCTTGGTAAACCAATAGCTCCGTTTTATGTATTTTAAAATACAACATAAAAATTGCCACAAGCATCATCATTGCCATAAATATAATAATTTTCTTTGTATTCTGAATGTTCTGCATGTTTTTTATTTTTAGGTTTGACATCATAATGATACTGCTGTTTAAATTTTAAAACAATATAGAATTAATACTCTTCTTCATCTTATTTTAATAAGTAAATATTAATATTATATTGTTGGATATCAAGCTATAATTAATATATAATAGTATTATCATGAAATTATTTTTAGCATCATCTTTTGATCAGAGCGTATCATTATTTCAGAAAATCTTTGGTTCCAAGAAGGGCCGAAAGGTTATTTTTATTGCCAATGCGGCTGATAATCATAAAGGTGATAAATGGTGGGTGAAAAGTGACCGGGACGCTTTTCTAAAACTAGGTTGTAAAGTCACAGATGTTGATTTGAGAAGTATAACTAAAAAAGATCTAGCTAAACTTTTAAAGGAGTCAGACATCATTCACTTTTGTGGCGGAAGTGTTATCTATTTGATTTGTATTATAAAGGAACGCGGTTTTGTTAAATTAATAAATGAGGCCGTGAGAAAGGGTGGGGTGATTTATACTGGTACTAGTGCGGGATCAATGATTGTTGCTGAAGACTTGACCATTAATGCTTATGATCCGGAAGAAAAAGAATTTGTGGCTAGGATGAAAGATAATTCTGGTTTAGGTCTGGTTAATTTTCTAATTATTCCTCATACTAATAGTAAGGACTTTGCCAAAGGAAATGCCAAGATGGTATCAGAACTGCCAGAAATCAAATCCAGTCAGCCGTTAATCTTTATTTATGATGGCCAGGCGGTGTTGGTAGATGATGGAAAAATTAAATTAATTAAATAGAATTTTAATAATCTGGATTGGGTTATATTTGACATAATACTCTCATGTGATATAATCTAAAAAGAGTTTTAAACGAACCAAAGGTTCAAAATAAGTCACAAAGCCAATAGATTTGAGAGGAGATAGGAATGCAAGCGTACAAACCGGTTGTGTGAATCTTTGTATATAGTATAATACATACATTATGTTTAAGAAAATAAAATCTCCAGGCTTCACTTTAATAGAACTTTTGGTAGTTATAGCTATCATTGCTTTATTGGCTGGTATTGTTTTGTCCGCCTTAAATTCTGCCAGAGAAAAAGGAAAGATCACCGCTAGAACTAGAACTGTGGCTGAATTCAAAAATGCTCTAGCAATGTATTATTCTGACTTTGGTTATTATCCTAAGGCAAGTAATTTGACGGCGGGTCTAATTAATGGATCAAAAAAATATATTTCTACTATTCCCAAAGAACTTGCTGCAAATGAAATTACTTATGTGGCCATAAAAGCTGATGGTGTCACAGTTTGTAATGATAGTGATGTAAATTGTACTTTTTTTCAAATCTGGTTAAAGGAAGAAGCGAGTACTTACACCTGGGCTAATGCTATTAGTACTTGCCAAAAACAAGGAGCAAAATTACCAAGTATTACTGAGCTGCTGTTGGCTAGGGAGGCCATTCATTTTACCTATCCTGCCTATTGGTCTTTGACTGATACTGAGGGTAATTCTGCTAATGCTCAAATATATGTGGCGGCATCTGGTTTACAATATTCCAACCCTAAGAGCGGCCAAGTTAATGTTTATTGTATCTTCTAGATTTTTTAGTTAATTCCATGAAGAAACTTTAGGTAAACTAACAAAATATCCAGTAATCTGCTATGATATGAAATATGGAAGAGAAAAACCTATCTAAAGAAAAAAGATTTTCTCTGGTTAAGAGAGCCGAGAGTTTTACTCATGCCGGACGGGGTCTCTGGGTTTTCTTTAAATATACGCATAATGCGTGGATTCACCTTATTGTTTTTGTTTGTGTCTTTGTGTTAGGAATTTATTTTAATATAACTAAAGTGGAGTGGATGATGATAGTTTTTGCAACTGGCTTTGTTTTTGTCTCAGAGGCCTTTAATACTGCCATTGAGATTGATATTGATCTAACCTCTCCTAATTATCATCCTTATGCCAGAGACACAAAAGATGTGGCCGCTGGCGCGGTTCTGATTTCCGCCATAACAGCGGTGATTATTGGCTTGATTATATTTTTACCTTATTTGATTATAATTATATGAAAATAAAAAGCGCTGAATTTATGCGGGGCATAACTGGTACCAATCCAATCTTGTATGACGGTCTGCCTCAGGTGGCTTTTGTTGGTCGCTCCAATGTTGGTAAATCAAGTGTTATTAATTTTTTAGTAAATAGAAAGGAGTTAGTTAAAGTCGGTAAAAAACCCGGTAAAACTACCGAGCTAAATTTTTTCTTAATAAATAATAATTTATATTTTGTAGATTTACCTGGTTATGGTTTTGCCAAGGCCGATATTGTGAAGCAAGAAAAGATTAGAAAATTAATTCTCTGGTATTTGATGTACTCAGAAGTTAAACCGCACTTAGTTGTTATGATTTTAGATATCAAGGCAGGCTTTACAGAGTATGATAAGGACATTATTTCCGTTCTTCGGGATCAGGGTCATCCGTATGTGATTGTGGCTAATAAAATTGATAAACTAAATCAAAAAGATTTAAATATTGCTTTGGCGGAAATAAAAAAAGTATCCAGCGAAGCAGAAATAATCCCTTTTTCCACTGTTGGGGATAAAAGGAGTGGTGATTTGTTGGGTAGAATATTAAGTATGTAACTTTAATAATAAAAAAAGCCCGTCCTTGTGGGGACGGGCTTTTTTTATTTAAGCTTATTTCTTAGCCTTCTTGGGTTTTTTTGCTTCTTTCTTGTGAGAGTTATTTCCTTTAGCCATAATTATATTTATTTTTATTAATAAGTAATATTTCGACCATTTTTATTTCAACATTGTATCATATTGTATATAAAAGAGTAGAAGTGGTATAATAGGTATTATGAAAAAAGTAATAATTGCAATCATAGTTATTGCACTCGTGGGTGTTGGTTTGTATTTTTTATTAAGCAGTACGTCTAATAAAGAGGTAATTTTTAATAATCAGAATATTTCTACCAGTACAGTTCAGGTAGGGGAAAATGCTACCACTACTAAGCCGGAGAATAAATCTGAGACAGTTATTGGTAAGTCTGTTAAAGGACTTGATATAACCGCCTATCATTATGGAGTTGGCGAGACAGAGATTTTGTTCATTGGCGGTATTCATGGTGGTTATGAATGGAATACAGTCCTTCTGGCTTATGAGATGATGGATTATTTAAAAGCTAATCCAAGTGCCATATCGGCAAATGAAAGAATAACGGTAATTCCAGTCTTAAATCCAGATGGTCTAAATAAGACTGTTGGTACCGCTGGGCGCTTTACTTTGGCCGATGTCCCAGCTTCCTCAGCTGCTACGGTAGCTGGACGTTTTAATGCTGATAATGTAGATCTTAATCGTAACTTTGATTGTAATTGGCAGACTTCTGGTACTTGGCAGAATAAAACTGTGAGTGGTGGTAGTTCCGCTTTCTCAGAACCTGAGTCTCAAGCTTTGAAAGTTTATGTAGAGGCAAACAAACCTAGTGCCGTGGTAGCCTTTTACAGTGCTGCTGGTGGGGTCTATTCTTCTAGCTGTAATACCGGTGTTTCTGCTAAGACTAAAACTTTGACAAATACTTATGCTAAAGCTTCTGGTTATCCGGCTTATGAAGAATTTACTTCTTATGAGACCACTGGTGATATGACAAATTGGTTAGCCAAGATAAATATTCCTACCATTAGCGTTCTTCTGACAAATCACACTGATACAGAATGGACTAAAAACTTGGCTGGTATAAAAGCGGTTCTTAAATCTTATTCTAAATAATGCAAACCGTTTCTCTTAAGAAAGTTATTATCATAATTGTTATAATTATGTTGGTTTTGGTGGCCGTTGGTTATGTTATCTGGCATTATAAAGCACAGCCAGTAAGTACTTTGCCAGAGAAAAAGCTAGATGTTGTGAGGGAATTTGTTATTGGTAAATCTGTAGAAGGACGTGATATCACAGCTTACACCTTTGGCCAAGGAGAAAAACACTTAAATTTCATTGGCGGTATTCATGGTGGTTATGAATGGAATAGTGTTTTATTGGCTTACCAATTTATTGATTATTTAACCGCTAATCCGGATTTTATTCCCAAGGATTTGACGGTCACAGTCATTCCTTCTGTTAATCCAGATGGGGTATATAAGGTAGTAGAAAAAGAAGGGAGATTTACAGTGGCAGATGTTAAAACAAATTTACCAGCTGGTACAGGACGTTTTAACACTGATAAGGTAGATCTAAATAGAAACTTTGATTGTAATTGGCAAGCTACTAGTACTTGGAGAAGCAATCTTGTTAGTGCTGGTACTAGTGCCTTTTCTGAGCCAGAAGTCATGGCGCTGAAGAATTTTATTTTGCAGGACAAACCGGTGGCCGCTATTTTCTGGCATAGTCAGTCTAACGCCGTCTATGCCTCAGCTTGTAATAATGGTATTTTACCAGAGACACTTAATATTATGACGGTATATGCTCAGGCTTCTGGTTATCCAGCCGTCAAAACCTTTGATAGTTATGTTATTACTGGTGATGCTGAGGGTTGGTTGGCTTCTGTTAATATTCCGGCTATTACAGTTGAATTAGCCACTCATGAGACAATCGAATGGGATCGTAATTTGGCTGGTGTGAAAGCACTTTTTGATTATTTTAAAAAACCTCAAATATAAAGTTTAATGTTAATTTAATCTTTCTTAGTTTATTATCAGTAGTATATAGGCTTAATTAAAAAAAATATGATATACGAAATAAAAAAATATGAAAGTTTATTGGGGTTGCCTGGTATAAGTGATGTTGTACTCAAGAATCATTTCAGTTTATATGAGGGATATGTAAAGAATGTAAACAAACTTCTAGAATTACTTGACACTAAAGAACCTGGAACTGTGGAATATTCTGAATTACAAAGGCATTTTGGTTGGGAATTTGATGGTATGCGTTTACACGAGTTATATTTTGAAAATATGACGAAAGAAAAATCAGATTTTAATCCGGAATCTAATATAGGCATGCTAATTAATAAGGTTTATGGCAGTTTTGAAAATTGGAAGAAAAACTTTACAGCTGTTGGAGCAATGAGGGGAACTGGTTGGGCAGTTTTGTATTATGATACTGCTAGTAAAGAATTATTTAACATTTGGGTTGGTGAACATGATGGAGGCCATCTCGTTGGTTGTGTGCCACTTTTAGTCATGGATGTTTGGGAACACGCCTATATGATTGACTATGGTGTGAAGCGAGCAGACTATATTGATAAATTTATCCCCCTTATTGATTGGAGAGTGGTGGAAAGCCGATATTAACTTTTATGATTAATAATGCACAATAGTTTATGGTTATACTAGCTTCACTTGGGGTAATAGTTTTGATTTTCATTATCAATGTGATTCCGGTTTTTATGCCGCCTACTTGGGCTCTGATTTCTTTAATTAGCTTTAATTTTCCTCTGTCTAATCTGGGTCTGGCTCTCTTGTCACTGGGTGCGGCTTTAGCCTCTAGTTCAGGCCGGGCGGTGTTGGCAATATTTTCTGAGAAAATTTTGCGTAATAAATTTATCAGGCCGGAGACTAGGAAAAATCTAGATTTCTTAAAAGAAAGAGTAGAAAGAAAGAGGGTCTTAACTTTCGGCTTTTTTCTAGCTTTTGCTTTTTCTCCTTTA
>JBIIYK010000030.1:0-5970 GCA_044346845.1 Minisyncoccia bacterium
TGTACCGGCTTATGAATTACTTATAAACAATGGCGCTATTGCTAACCTTATTCGAGAAAAAAGAACGCATGAGATAAACACTGTGATTGAAACCGGTTCACAGGAGGGGATGGTAGATATGAACCGCTGTCTGGCTGATCTTGTGGCTCGCGGAGAAATTACTATAGAAAATGCCTATCAATTTTCTTTCAACCCAAAAAACTTGGAGAGGCTACTATAAAAAACAAAGATGATATTTAAATATAAGGCGATAGAACCAAACGGCAGTCAAAAAGAAGGCACAATTGAGGCTGTCAGTATTGAGGTAGCTATTGGCTCTTTACAAAAAAGAAATTTGGTTATTTCCAATATTTCCCCAGCGGAAGAAAAATCATTTATTGAAAGAAATATTTCTTTATTTGATAGGGTTTCCAGTAAAGATATTGTGATCTTGTCCAGGCAGATGGCCACTCTTTTTGAAGCTCAAGTTTCTGCCTTGAGAGTTTTCGAACTCCTATCAAGTCAATCAGAAAAGGAAGTGATTAGACGCAAGTTGGCCGATGTGGCTAGTGATTTGCAAGCTGGTAGCACCATTTCTGAAGCTTTGTCCAAACATCCAGACATGTTCTCTTCTTTTTATGTCAACATGGTAAAATCTGGAGAAGAGTCTGGTAAGCTTGATCAGACCTTACTTTATTTGGCTGATTATTTGGACCGTACACACGAAGTTACTTCTAAAGTTAAAAGTGCTTTAGTTTATCCAGCTTTTATTATCTTTACTTTTATTGCGGTGATGGTTCTGATGTTGACGGTGGTTATCCCAAAAATTAGTTCCATCTTAACAGATTCAGGCCAAGAGGTTCCTATCTACACCAAAGTAGTTCTGGGTATTTCTAGTTTCTTTGTAGATTATGGAATATTTCTTCTTATTCTGATTGTGGTGGGAATCTTTTTCCTTTGGCGTTATAGCCGGACTGAAGCAGGGAAATATACTTTTGATCAGTTCAAGCTTACACTTCCAGCAGTTCAAGTACTTTACCGAAAGTTATATCTCTCTAGAATTGCTGATAACATGAATGTAATGCTTTTGTCCGGTATTCCGGTTGTCAGAGGTTTGGATTTGACTTCTAAGGTGGTGGATAATAAAGTCTTTGAAGAATTGCTTGATAAAGCGGTTGAAGATGTAAAAGCGGGTAGCCCTATTTCTGACGCTCTGATGAAGTCAGGAGAGATACCGGGAATATTTATTGCTATGGTAAAGATTGGGGAGGAAACTGGACAGCTGGGTAACATTTTAAAGACTCTCGCGGCTTTTTATAGACGTGAGGTGGTAAATGCTATTGATACCTTGGTTGGTTTGATTGAACCTGTGATGATTGTTTTTCTTGGTTTTGGCGTAGCCTTCCTTTTGGCCTCTGTTTTGGTTCCTATTTACAATATTTCCGGCGCCATGTGATTTTTAAGCGTAAAAATTACGTCGAAACCATCAGGTTTCGACGTAAACTAAATTAGGCTTGCGTAGCAATTTACAAATGCTATAATATATAAAGGTCAAAATTTATCAACCATTTATTAGTTTATTAATTTATAAAAAAAATTTAAAATTTATGTCAAAATCAAAAGGTTTTACACTTATCGAACTCCTTGTCGTTATCGCTATCATTGGTATCTTGTCTTCTGTGGTCTTAGCTTCTCTAAATACTGCAAGAGCAAAAGGTGCTGATGCTGCAGCAAAGGCAAACCTAGTGGGGGCAAAAGCACAGGCGGAATTATTTTATGATGTTAATGGAAGCCAATATGACGGCGGGACAGCCACTACTTCTGTATGTAATACATCTGGCTTAGTTTCAGCAACAAAAGGTATTAATGCTCAAGTTTTAGCTGCCGCACAAGCTACAGGTGGTACTGCTGCCACAGTGTCAGTTGATAATGCCGGACCCGCAACTGTGATTTTAGGTATCTGTAATGATGTTGGTAGTACAGGATGGGCTGCAGAAATCAAATTAAAAGGAGGTAACTTCTTTTGTGTAGACAGCACCGGGTCTTCTCGAGACAATGCAAGCGCTGGTTTGACGACAGCTTCAGATATTACTTGTAATTAATTCATCTAAGTAATTTTAACAAAAACAGTTCACAGTTTTGTGAACTGTTTTTGTTTGGAAATAAATGAGGGGGATGATATAATATTGTAATGAAGTTTAAAAAAGGGTTTACCTTGATAGAAGTATTGGTTGTTATTGGAATTATTGCTGTCCTGACAGTTATTAGTTTCCCCGCCATAAATAATATCCGAGCTAAAAATAGGGACGCAGAAAAGGTTTCAGACATTGCCGCTATTCAGCTGGGTTTATCTCTTTATCGTAATTCTAGCCCTACTAATTCTTATCCAAATACTCTTGAAGATCTCTTACCTAAAAACTACGTCACGGCTGATTCTTTGTCTTCTCCTAATTCTGATCTTTATATTTATGTCCCGTTAGCTAAAACAGCTGATGTTAACGCGAGATGTACGTATTATCACTTAGGTGTTAAGTTAGAATCATCAAGCGCTCAGATAGACGCGGCTGATAATTTTACTTCTACACCCGACAATATTTCTAATGGTTACTCATACTGTGGTTATGATGGTTTAGGTTTAGCCACCGGGACTTTAAATTATAATGTTCATCCATAAATAATATGAGCGCCATTATTATTTTTTATATTCTTGTTTTCATTTTTGGAACCATTGTGGGTAGTTTTTTAAACGTTTTAGTTTTGCGTTACAACACCGGCGTCTCGGCTATGAAGGGGAGATCCTTTTGCTTTTCTTGTGGTAAGAAGCTGGGGCCACTAGAACTTGTACCGGTTTTTAGTTTTATTTTTCTAGGTGGTAAATGTGCTGGCTGTCAGAGTAAAATTTCTTGGCAATATCCTGTGGTAGAGGCCCTTACTGGATTACTCTTTGTTGGTGTTTTTGTTAAGTATTTTGGTTTGACTGGGCTGACCTTTAATCCTTGGTATATGCTAATTTCTCTCATTGTTATGGCGGTATTGGTCTGTATTACCGTGTATGATATTAAGCATAAGATAATTCCTGACGGTCTAGTTGTTACTTTTAGTGTTTTAGCTTTACTCAAAATTTTAGCAGATTTCCTCTTAATGACCTCTACTCCTGAAGAAATCAAAATTCATTTAATCTGGTTTTTATTGGCTGGGCCTATTCTTGCTCTACCGCTTTTCCTCTTATGGCTGTTTTCTCGTGGCCAGTGGATGGGCCTAGGGGATCCTAAACTTGTCTTGGGTATTGGCTGGTTCCTAGGTCCAGTTATGGGTTTGTCAGCCATTGTTTTAGCTTTCTGGACGGGGGCTTTTTATGGTTTGATATTACTAACTCTGTCTAAATTTAGCTGGCATGGCTTAAAAATTAACGGTAAGACAGAGATTCCCTTTGCTCCTTTTCTCGTCCTGGGTTTCCTTCTGGCTTACTTTTTTAATATAGATGTTTTTAACCTAAGTTTTCTGATTCCGTAAAATAAATTACGTGCTATAATACAAGCATGTTTCTTGTTAAGAAAAATCTAAAGAATGGTTTTACCTTGGTAGAGCTTTTGGTCACTATTTCTATTTTTGTCCTCCTAACTGGTGTGGTTTTGTTTAATCAAAATAATTTTAACAGTAGTATTTTACTTACAAATTTGGCTTATGATACCGCCCTTACCATTAGGCAAGCTCAAACTTATGGTATAAACGTTAAAGAGTTTGCCACCAGCTCTAGCGCTACTAGCCAGTTTGTTCCTTATGGTGTTCATTTTAATATTGCCCAAAACAAATCCTTCATTTTATTTGCTGATATTGATTATGATTCTAGTCTTAGATCAAGTGATGGGTTTTATAATAGCGCAGGCACAACCGATCTCACAAAATGTCAGCTGGCAAAGGGGTGTGTGAATAGATACAATATTCAGAGAGGTAATCATATTAAAGAACTTTGTTTAGGTGACGTAGCAAAAAATAATACAAACGGAACCTGTGTTGATGGCGGGGGTTTACATACTGATATTTTAGATATTGTTTTCACCAGGCCAAATCCCGATGCTAAAATTAGAGTTCCACCTCATTCTACTTTAATACCTAATGCAACAATTATCCTTAGTAACGCTGATAATACCAGTTTTAGATATGTGCACGTGGCCCAAAATGGTTTAATTGAAATTAAATATTAATTTTTTTATGTTCAGATTTACGTTAAAAAATAAAGGATTTACTCTGGTGGAGATGATGGTGGCTATAGCGGTTTTTTCAATTGTGATGGTGGCGGCCTCAGGGGCACTACTAAATGTTATAGATGCTAATAATAAAGCCAAGTCTATAAAAACAGCTGTAAACAATATAACTTTAGCTCTTGAGACTATTTCTAAAGATATGCGTATGGGCTCAGATTATTCTTGTGACAAAAACGGTGATGGTGCTGTTGACGGTGATTGCTATGATGGCGGTACTCTTATCAGTTTTAAATCTTCAAAGGGTCTTAGGAATTTTACTTATTATAAATTTGATAACGGTCAGATAATGGGTTGTGTTTCTGATGCTACTGACACATCTGGGGAAAATTGTAGAGGTGGTACGTATTCGGCTATCACCTCATCTGAGGTCGATTTAAAGTTTGTTAGGTTTTATGTTACAGGTGTTGGTAATTCTACAAAAGCTATTGGTGATGGTAAGACTCAACCTCGAGTAATCATAACTATTAGCGGTGAAGCTGGGTCTAGAGAAAAGACCAAAACCCAATTTGATTTACAGACCAGTATTTCTCAAGTAAGTAGAACAATATAATGATTAAATTTAATTTTAAAAAAAATAAAGGTTTTACCTTGCTGGAGGCACTGGTGGCTACTTCTATTTTAATGGTGGCTATTTCTGCCCCTATTACCATTGCTCAAAAAGGACTTTCTTCCGCCATTTTTACTAAGAATCAAATGATTGCTTCATATCTAGCTCAGGATGTTATTGAATACATAAAAAACCAAAGAGACGAAGTTGTTATAAATAATACCGCTGGTGATTGGGGGGATATTTGGAAAGGTGGTGATGGGTTTGATTATTTTAAAAGATGTGTCGATCCAACTGGTTGTCAGATTGATACCCTTGATGGTACAGTTGATACTTTTCAACCAAATAATTTTTTGAGTAAAGGTAGGACAGATAAATTTTATGGTTATAATGATGCTGATACTGACCAAACTAGTTTTACTAGGAAAGTTACTGTAGACTTGATGCCTGTGAATATGTATAACCCGCTAACTGGATTGCCAACAGAACTCTATGATGAAGCTCTGATTACCGTTACTGTTAGTTGGGGGGCGGGCGAAGATGATAAATTGGTAGTTAAGACTTTGATTTTTAATAATTAAATGAGTAACTTTATAAATAAAAAAAAGTTGGATAATTCTAGATTCAAAGATGGTCAAAATGGCTTTGCTCTGCTTTTTTCTGTTTTATTATCTAGTCTTTTGTTGTCTATCGGTCTTTCCATATTCCGTATTGCCTTAAAAGAGTTAGATATTTCCTCAGCCAGTAGGTATTCTATTAATGCTTTTTACGCCGCTGACAGCGGTAGGGAGTGTATTAGCTACTGGGATACCAAGAAGAATAAGGTCCCTAACCTTCTTAACGAGGTTTTTTACCCAAAAATAAGTTGTGGTAATAAAGATGATATTAATTTAGCTACTAGTACTACTTACTCTGGAGCAGGTTTTGCTTCTTCGGATCGTATAACTATTACTGTACCAACTATATATATTGGTACAAGTACTGATAGTGCTGGTCCAAACTTTAATATATTTGTAGAAAAAACAATAACAGATCGTAATGATTTTGAAGGCCCAATCCAACAAAAAGTAATATCACAGACTATTTCTACTGGTTACAATTTTGAGGGTGGGGACCGAGTGGAGAGAGCTATTGATTGGATTGAATAATATTATGAAAGACCGTTATGAAAAACTGATA
>JBIIYK010000031.1:0-5595 GCA_044346845.1 Minisyncoccia bacterium
GCAAAGCTATTTAATGCTATAATATCAGGGTAAAAGGAAAGGTCGAATCAAAGTTTCCTTAAGTCGGTTGTCTGCAGTTTTAGTTTTATAATAGTAAATTCTCTTTTTAAAAGAGATTAATAAAAAACAATTTAATTTATGCAAAATTTTGTTACCTGGGGAGAGGCTCTAAGGGCTTCATTCCAAGATATTTGGATCGGTGTCGCAAACTTTATTCCTAGCTTTATTGCTGCGGTTGTTCTATTCCTAGTGGGCTGGTTGATTGCTGTCCTTTTAGGGAAAGTAGTTGCCCAGATTATTAAGGCTATCAAACTTGACGTCGCTCTCCGTGGCGCTGGTTTTGATAAAGTAGTAGAGAGAGGTGGTTTTCCATTAGACTCTGGTGCCTTCCTTGGCGCTTTGGTCAAATGGTTCTTCATTGTTGTCTCTCTTGTTGCTGCTTTGGATATTCTTGGTCTTAAGACTGTAACTCAATACTTGAGCACTGTAGTTTTAAATTATTTACCAAACGTGATTGTTGCTGCCCTTATCCTCTTGGTCTCTGTTGTCATAGCTCAAGCTGTACAAAAACTAGTTGTCAGTTCAGCTAAGGCTGCTGATATTTCTTCAGCCACTGTACTTGGAGAAATTTCAAAGTGGGCTATTTGGATTTTTGCTTTCATGGCGGCTTTGTCACAATTGCAAATTCTAAATGATTTCATTCAGCCTCTATTTATTGGTATCATCGCCGCTGTTTCTTTGGCCCTAGGTCTTTCCTTTGGTCTTGGTGGACGTGATGCTGCCGCTAAATTTATTGAGAAGACTAGAGAGAATATGGATAGATAATATTTGCTTTAAAAGCAATGTAAAAATAGCCCTCTAAAACAGGGCTATTTTTATGTCTAAAATGAGGGATTCCATGGGGGGAAAGAGGGAAATAGAAGAAAGTGATTAAACCCCTTGCATTATTTTTATTTTTATATATACTACTCAGCACACAGATATGGTATACAAAACACATTTAAAACAGCGGAAATCATAGCCACGTCTTTTAGATGTTGCCTTGAAACCCGCTCGAAAGAGTGGTTTTTGTTTTCAGAAAGATTGTTGTTTGACAAATCAATCCTATCGCAACACACCAATTTTGTCGTAATGACATCATGGTCTTTTATAGTGTTGTAGGTAGTGCAAGGTAAAGTAAAAGTATTCGTTGTTTAAAATAATTAATTTTAGGCAACGGATTAAGATTAAGTATTTTCACTCTGAGCAAATAAAATTGTTAAGAGTAAAAAAGATTGTGGTTTTTAAATTTCCTAATAGGAAATTTAAGAGTATATGGTGGATGCCTTGGCTCAAAAAAGCGATGAAGGACGTAGCATAGCTGCGATAAGCTTCGGGGAGGTGCCTAGCAACCTTTGATCCGGAGATTTCCGAATGGGGTAACCCTATCATTTCGATGATAATCAAACACTTGATGTTTGATGCAAACCCTGGGAAGTAAAACATTTCAGTACCAGGAGGAAAATAAAACAAAGTCCGCAAGGACAACATTTCGTAAGTAGTGGCGAGCGAAAACGAAACAGCCCAAACCAATCACAAACTTTGAACGTAATCTATTAAAAAATTAAGAAACATTTTTGGAACGATTAGTCCGCGTTAAGTGGAAAAAATAGTTTTTAATTTTTAAATAGGTAGTTGTGTTTAAAGTTTGTGATTGGGGTTATAAGGCGACAGCTTCATATTTATATGAGAGAAGTTAAAAAATATTCTGTTAATAGAACAAGCTGGGAAGCTTGACCCTAGTGGGTAATAGTCCCGTAAATGAAAACAGTAATATCTTCTTTGTTGTCGATCTTGAGTATCTCAGGACACGAATGGCCTGAGAGAATTTGCCGGAACTAACCGGTAAGGCTAAATATTTTTTGAGACCGATAGTGAACAAGTACCGTGAGGGAAAGGTGAAAAGAAGCCCGGTAAGGGCAGTGAAATAGACCTGAAACCGTATACTTACAATGAGTGGGAGCGGGCTACACAGCGTACATAAAATATGTATTATATTTTTTGTGTATGGTGTGTAGTCCGTCACCGCGTGCCTATTGAAGAATGAGCCAACGAGTTGATATATACTGCCGGCTAAGCCCTTTAAGGGTGGAGCCATAGGGAAACCGAGTGTGAATAGCGCGTATGTAGTATCTATCAGACCCGAAACCAGAGCGAGCTTATCATGAGCAGGCTGAACACTGTCGAAAGATGGTGGGAGGGCCGAACACAAGAGCCGTGCAATTCTCTGTGATGACTTGTGATAAGAAGTGAAAAGCTAACCGAGCCTGGTAATAGCTGGTTCTCTCCGAAATAGCTTTTGGGCTAGCGTCAGACGTACCTTTAGGGGGTAGAGCACTGGAAGGTCTCGACAGGTGGAAACATCGCGAGACCTATCAAACTCCGAATACCTAAAGTCAATTATCTGGCAGTTAGACTGTGGGGGCTAAGCTCCATTGGTCAAAAGGGAAACAGCCCGGATCTCAATTTAAGGTCCCTAAATCTATGTTCAGTACACTAAAGGTGGTGATTTTTCTCTGACAGTGAGGATGTTGGCTTAGAAGCAGCCATCATTTAAAGAAAGCGTAACAGCTCACTCACTGAGAGATTTCGCGCCGCAGATGATCGGGGTTAAACATAGTACCGAAACTGAGGATTATATATTTCTTCGGAAATATAAACTGGTAGGAGAGTATTCAACTCTGCAATGAAGCGGAAGGCGTGAGCCACCGTGGAGCGTGTTGAAGTAAGAATGTTGGCACAAGTAACCGCAATGCAGGTGAGAACCCTGCACGCCGAAAGACCGAGGTTTCCTTCGCGATGTCAATCATCGAAGGGTTAGTCGGGCCTAAGGGAATGGCGAGAGCCGCACCCGATGGACACATGGTTAATATTCCATGACTTTTACATATAGTGACGGGATGACGGGGTAGGTGACGTTACGCGCATCATTGGATTTGCGTGCGTGCTTTTAGGAAGAGTTCCAGGAAAATCCGGGATTCTGTCTTTAATGACAATTAATAAAAGTAAGTAAACTCTGGGGTTCGCCCTGGGGAATGTAACTGAGCATACCTCCAAGAAAAGTCTCTAAACTTATATATGTAAAATCCGTACCGCAAACCGACACAGGTGGTCAGCTCGAGTAGAGCAAGGCGAACGAGTGAGAGTTCTCCAAGGAACTCGGCAAAAAAGCAGTCGTAACTTCGGAATATGACTTGCCCCTCCTTAAATGGAAGGGCCGCAGCTAAAGTATACCTGGCAACTGTTTATCAAAAACACAGCTCCCTGCGAACTCGCAAGAGGAAGTATAGGGGGTGACACTTGACCAATGCCAGAAGGTCAACCATTGTTGGTGAAATGTCGCAAGATATTTTGCTGCACGATGTAAGCCCTGGTGAATGTCGGCCGTAACTATAACGGTCCTAAGGTTCTCGGTTTGTCGCAAGACGAATCGAGAAGGACTGGGACTGTTAAAAATTATGTGCCTTGATAAATAAATAACATTACAATTAAAAGCTATCTACTATATCGTAATATATAGTTAGTCCAATCATAGTTAACGAGAGACCAACACTATGGACCCAACTAAAACTGAAGATAAAGGCTAAAACATTTTCGAGACAAAATGTTCGTCCGAATCTTTGTTAAAATTTTAGGGGTTAAGACAGAGTCCAACTTCGAGGAATAGTTGAGCGAAATTCCTTGTCGGGTAAATTCCGACGCGTTGAATAGTGTAATGTCTGGGTAACTGTCTCGGAGAATCGCTCGGTGAAAATACAGTACCGGTGAAGATGCCGGTTACCTGCAGATAGACGAAAAGACCCTAGAAGCTTTACTACAACTTGATATTGAGTATATGTTTTTGATGCGTAGCGTAGATGGGAGGATTTGAAGTGTTTCTTTCGGGGGGCATGGATCCAAAAGTGAAATACCATTCTTTAAAAATATATATTCTAACCTGAGCGGAAAAAACGCTTGGTGACAGTATCTGGCGGGTAGTTTTAGTGGGGCGCTATCCTCCTAAAAAGTAACGGAGGAGCCTATTAAGGTCAGCTAGCCGCGAATGGAAACCGTGGCGATAGTGCATTGGCATAAGCTGGCTTGACTGTGAGATGTACATATCAAACAGGTGCGAAAGCAGAGCAAAGTGAACCGACGGCCCGCATTAGATGCGGCCGGAGATTATCGGACAAAAGCTACTCTAGGGATAACAGGCTAGTTCCGCCTAAGAGTTCATATCGACGGCGGAGTTCGGCACCTCGATGTCGGCTCATCTTATCCTGGGGCTGGAGAAGGTCCCAAGGGTTTGGCTGTTCGCCAATTAAAAAGATACGCGAGCTGGGTTCAGACCGTTTAGATTATTAATTAATGAAATTTATTTTTATTAATTATAATTTGGACAGTCTGAATCCCACGAGAGAATATAATTATTTTTCGTCTATAAAACTCAAACATTAAAAATGAGTATTTTTGATGTGAGTATAAATGATAGTTAACTTAAAATCACCTCAAGAGGATTTTAAGTTGTAGAACCAATCAAATCACGGCGGTCACACATTTATTTGTGCGATCAAGCTGATTTATATCGGTGGAGTCCCCAAATTTTTTAAGGGATAATACCGAGGGAAGAGTTTTAAAAAACTTGCCCGTAGAGACTAAATATCAGCATCACTTTTAAAAGTGAGAAGCTATAGTCCATTGCATGAAGTAATTCATGGTAACAAGCGTGAGACAGGTTGGTCTCCTATCTACTGCAGGCGTCGATTCTTGAGGGGATTTGACTCTAGTACGAGAGGACCGAGTTGAACGAACCTCTGGTGTGTCTGCTGTCCTGCCAAGGGCATCGCAGAGTAGCTATGTTCGGAACGGATAAATTCTGAAAGCATCTAAGAATGAAGCCGTCCCCAAGATCAGGAATCATTTGAGACTCGTGAGAGATGATCACGTTGATAGGCTCTAGGTGTAAGGCCAGTAATGGTTTTAGCCGAGGAGTACTAATTAGTCGATTTCTATTAGGAAATTTACAAATCCAATCTAGAAAATATATATATCTTAATCCGTTGCGTGGAATTAATTTCAGTAGTAAGGTAAAATTTACTACTGGACAAGTTTTTCACGAAGCACCTTGCAAATTGAGTTTTTAGTTCTGGTGGTTCATCGCTATGGTCACACCTGTTCCCATTCCGAACACAGAAGTTAAGCGTAGTTGAGGCGATGATAGTCCTTCGGGGCAAAAGTAGCTAATCGCCAGAACTAAGTACTCAATTTAAGCAACCAGCACTGTTAATAGCGGTGATTTTTTGTTTATCTATTTTGCTGGAAACTAAACCATAAATAATATATACTATGCTCATGTCCTGGGCACAAAGCAGAAGGTTGGTTTATATTGGTGGGATTATCATCATTTTTTTGTTGGTGGTAGTTTTGCCTACTATTTTGCATTTTAATAAAGCTCCAACCTGTTTTGATAATAAACAAAATCAAGATGAGCAGGGGATAGATTGTGGTGGCGTTTGTAATCTTCTATGTAAAAATCAATACGTTCCGTTGGTGGTTAACTGGTCTAGATTTTCTAAA
>JBIIYK010000010.1:0-16596 GCA_044346845.1 Minisyncoccia bacterium
TAACCTGGGTAAATTCAGAAAGTCCCACAAAAGATGAAGCCAGAAGCATAATGGAAGAATTTGATCTCAGCCCAGAAGTGGCTCAAGACATCCTTCTACCTACCTTTAAAGACAAGATTCACATCTATAAAGATTACATTTATCTAGTTTTACACTTTCCAGCTTTTAAGCACACTCATAATAAAAGCCACCGTCAAGAGATAGATTTTGTGATTGGTAAAAATTTTATTATTACAAATTGCTATGAGAATATAGACGCCATGGAGAAATATGCAAAAATCTTTGAAGTAAATTCAATCTTAGATAAAAATAAATCAGATATTGGGCCAGGAGAATTATTCTTAGCCATAATGACCACTGTCTACCAAAGCCTGTCTGATGAATTAGATTCCATTAATTACCTCCTTCGTGAAGCTGAGAAAAAAATATTTGCCGGCAAAGAAAAAGAGATGGTTTTTGAATTGTCACGAATCGGACGAGAAATCATAAACTTTAATCATATCATCACCCCACACGGCACAATTCTTGAAACATTGAAACTGGATTCAGCAAGAATTCTGGGTGAGGATTTTGCTTTGGAACTCCTAAAAATTACAAACGAATATTATAAAATATCTAAAATTCTGGAAAATGTTACTGAGGTTTTACGGGAGCTTAGAGAGACAAACAACTCCCTACTTTCCACAAAACAAAATGAAATAATGAAGACATTAACAATTTTTACCTTTTTTGCTCTTCCCTTCTCCATTATTACCGGTTTTTTCCAAATGAATACCCTAAATACCCCTATAATAAATAATGAGAATGGCTGGTTTATAATCGTAGGAATAGAAATTATTGTATTATCAATTGTCTACTTGATAGCTAGAAAAAAAGAGTGGTTTTAGTTACTGTAACTTATTATGAAATTATTCAATACCTTAACCAGAACAAAGGAAGATTTTAAGCCGATTAAAGAAGGCGAGGTCTTATTTTACCAGTGTGGACCTACGGTTTATTGGACTCAGCATATTGGTAATTTGCGTGCTTCTACTTTAGCTGATTTTATCTATAGAACTTTCTTATATAATGATTACAAAGTAAAATTTGCTCGTAATTATACTGATGTTGGGCACCTTGTTTCTGACGGTGACACTGGGGAAGACAAGATGGAAAAGGGTGTAAAAAGAGAAGGCCTATCCCCTACTGAAATCGCTAACAAATATATAAAAATATTTGAGGATGACAATAAGGATTTAAATAACTTTGAACCAACTTTTAAACCAAAAGCAACAGAATATGTAAAAGAGATGCAAGACTTAGTTCAAATCTTGTTAGATAAAGGCTTTGCCTATTCCACACCACTGGCTATTTATTTTGATATTTCAAAAGTTAAGAATTATACCAGATTATCTGGACAGATTTTAGAGGAAAACCGTGGTGGAGCTGGTAGTGGAGATGTGGAGGATTCAGAAAAAAGAAACCCTGCTGATTTTGCCATCTGGTTCTTCCGTGCCGGCAAACATGAAAATGCCATTCAATACTGGCCATCACCTTTTACTTCACCTCTAGTAGAAAATGGTAACGGCTTTCCAGGGTGGCATATAGAATGTTCTGCCATGAGTAAAGCCTTGCTTGGTGCCACTTTAGACGTACATATGGGCGGTATTGAGCACATACCAGTTCATCACACAAATGAGATAGCTCAGAGTGAATCAGCTAACGGAGTACCCCTTTCAAATTACTGGCTTCATAATGAATGGCTGATGGTAAATAGTGGTAAAATGTCCAAATCAGAAGGTACGGCTTTTAGCCTAGCTGAAATTAAAGAAAAAGGCTTTAATCCTTTAGCACTCAGATATTTCTTCTTGCAGGCAAATTATCGTTCAAAACAAAATTTTACTTGGGAATCCTTAGAAGCATCCCAAACTGGATACAATAGATTGATAAATAGTATTACAGCCTTGAGTGATAATGTTGGAAAAATAAATACTGAATTCAAACAAAAATTTAACGAGGCAGTATCAGATGATTTTAGCACTCCACAAGCCTTAGCCATTGCTCACGAATTATTAAAGTCTAACATTCCAAATGAAGATAAATTAGCTACTATACTAGATTTTGATAAGGTATTAGGACTTGATATAGAAAAAGCAGTAAAAAAAATAAGTGTGCAAAAGGACATTCCAGAAAATATTAAAAAATTAATAGACGAAAGGAAACTCGCTCGCGAGAACAAGGATTATAAAAAAGCTGATGAGCTCCGTGACCAAATTACAGCCTTGGGTTTTGAGGTGAAGGATAAATAATCTAAATAAAAAACCAACTTTGTTATGAAGTGGTTTTTTATTTTATCTCATATTCCCATCCACAAAAGTTAGAGCTTTCCCTTTTTTGTCACCACGACCAGTTCGGCCGATACGGTGTACATAATCATCATAAGTAGCAGGAATGTCATAGTTAATAACATGAGAAACATCAGGGATATCAAGCCCACGAGCCGCCACATCAGTTGCCACCAAAATAGCCACTGAATTATCCTTGAAAGAGGTAAGGGCTCTCTGACGCTTAGAATGAGGCTTATTACCATGTATAGAGTCAGCTTTGAATCCTCGTTCAATCAGCTTATTAGACAGCTTTTCTACTCCATGTTTGGTTCTACCAAAGATGAGCACCTTATAGAAATCAGACTGCTTTAAAAGGTTTTCCAAGGCCACTAATTTATCACCGCTAACACGCACAATATCCTGGTCTACATTTTTAGAAGTATCACCTGTTTTTACTGAAATGATAATAGGTTCATGTAAAAATTGCTTGATTAAAACCTCAATTTCCTTGGACATGGTGGCAGAGAAAAATAAAGTATGACGTTTGGCTGGCATTTTAGCCATGATGAACTTCATATCCGCAATGAAACCCATGTCTAACATTCTATCAGCTTCGTCCAAGACGATAGTATTGAATTTATTTAAATCGATAAATCTTCTATTTACCAGATCTTTTAAACGGCCAGGAGTTCCAATAATAAAATTATTATTTCTATTTCTTAATTCAGAAATTTGAGCACCAATAGAAGCCCCTCCTACACAGCAAGCGGAAAATATTCCCAAATTTGTAACAAAGGTTCTTAATTCCTGATTAATCTGTACCGCTAATTCCCTAGTAGGTACAACAATTAAAACTCGTTCAAATTTATTTAAAATAACTTTCTGAATCAAAGGCACTAAAAAAGCACCCGTTTTACCAGTACCAGTATTAGCAATTCCCACCACATCCTTACCAGCTAAAATATGCGGGATAGTTTTATCCTGGATTAAAGTAGGAGTAACATAACCCTTGGTAATAATATTTTGTTTTAATCTCTGATCAATAATAAAATCTGCAAATTTATTATCTGGCACATAAGCCACTTCAGCCGCCAAAGGTACAGCCTTATTTATAAATTTAGAAACATTAATATTTTGAGCACCAAAAGCTCTACCGCCTCCTCCACCGCCGTTTCCTCTATTTCCGCTTTTACGAACCGGTCTGCCAAAGCTTCCACTATTTACAGAAGGTCTTGACGCACCAAAAGAAGGCCTAGCTCCTAGCCTAGTAGGTTTACGAAAACCACCTATCATTGGCCTTGGATTATGACCTTGATAACCACCGCTTGCTGGTTTTCTGGGCCCACCGCTATTACCGCCACGAAATGCAGGAGTAGGGGCTTGTCTTGAATGATTCTTTTCCATATTTGAAAACCTACAATAGCATATTCAGTCCTTATTTGTCAACCCCATAGTGAATTTTTATTTAAAAATCTACTATGGGGTCAAGGTTTAAATATATATCCTTTTTATTAGCGGATTTATCCTGGTCACAAATTCATAGGAACTACCATCTAAAAGAATGGCGGTATCATCCACAGAAATTTCGGCCTGATTATCACGCCCAATAATAGTCACCTCATCCCCTACCTTTACATTTTTTATTTTTGTCACATCAATCATGATAATATCCATACAAATTCGGCCAAACACTTTTGCCAGTTGGCCCTTAACCAACACTTGCCCAATGCCAGATAAAGCTCTGGGATAGCCATGCCAATAACCAATAGGTACAACAGCCACTTTAGAATCAACTTTCAGTTTTTCCGTAAAATCATAACCAATCCGCTCCCCTGCTTTAATATTATTTATTTCACCGATAATAGTTTTCCAACTTAAAACAGGTTTCAAGGCAAACTTATCCTGAACAAAAGCCTTAGTTTCCCCGGATGGCCAGATGCCATACAGACCTATTCCCACTCTAACCATATCAAAATGCGCTTCAGGGAAAAGAATAGTGCCAGAGGTAGCGCAGGCATGACAAATAGGTTTAAAGCCCAACCCATTAAAAACCTCTCGCCACGCATTAAATATGCTAACCTGATTTTTAGTATCATTAGGGAAAGCTGGGTTCTTAGCACTCGCAAAATGAGTATAGAGTCCAACCACTTCCAACTTTGCCTTTAAACTTTTTAATTCCTTAATTACTTCATTTATATCTTCTATCTGAAAGCCGTGTCTGTGCATACCGGTATCCACCTTAATATGAATTCTTACTTTTTTATTACCAAAATTTATTTTTTTTATCTCCTTAAAATAGTTGAAATTAGAAACAGTAATTTCTAAATCATTAATTACCGCTTTTTCTATCATCTCTGGTAGAGTAAAACCTAAAATTAAAATCGGTATCTTAACTCCTTCTCGTCTTAATGTTATTCCCTCTACTACTGAATCCACCGCTAAATAATCTATTCCTTTTTTTTCTAGCTCTTTAGCAAACTCAAACAAGTTGTGTCCATAGGCATTGGATTTTACCACCCCTAACATCTTAGTCTTTTTAGAGATAAGTGAGCGAAAAATCTGATAGTTATAAGCTATTGCTTTTTTGTCTATTTCTAGCCAGGTTCGGAGTCCTGTTATCTCTTCTTTCTTCATAGAGCAATATTACCTAAAAATACCACTAAAGACAAACAAAAAACCTGATGTTTTTACACATCAGGTTTTTTGTTTAAATTTTAGAATTACAAACCCAAACCAGCCATTGCTTCATCAACTGTCTTTGAAGCTCTGACCTCTGGAGTTTTAGCGGCTTCCGCCACAGTCCTCATCTCTGGTCTCAAACCTCCTTCTGGCTCGCTGATCTTAAGATTAACTCTAGAGTTATTCTTCATCCCAACTACTCTAAGAAGTGTTCTGATGGCCTTAGCTGTGTTACCCATTCTTCCAATAACCTTTCCCATATCAGCCGCGTTTACATCTAAAGTAAGTAGTACACCCATCTCATCTACTGTTCTCTTAATCTTTACATCACTTGGATTATCTACCAAACCCTTGATAACATAATCCAAAAACTGAATATCTTGTTCCATTGTTTTAATTCATTCGTTAATTCATTCGGCAGTAGTTCGACCTGTAGTTATTTAATAATACTGCCCAGATAATATTATCATAACTAATTTTTAGGTGCAATAACTTTTAACCAATTGTCCACTTAATCCAATTTGCTTTGAAAGTAGTAGCGTCAATCCAATCACCATATATAGTTGCTCCAAAAGGCATACCGCCGCCAAACAGATGAGATTGTATACTTGGATAAAAATCAGCCCATTTTTGTAGTGTTTCATTTGGACCCATCACAAAACGTAATCTGGTTTCTATATCGACTAAAACTTTTACTTTTGTTCCATCAACTATCACATAAAAATTTGAACGTGTAGAGTTTACTCCCTCAGTATTACATTTGGTCATATAAGTACAAGTATCTTTTGTAGGATCAGTACAACCAGGAATTTCTTCCATACCACAACTTATACGTAAAGTTGAATTTCCAAGTGGTGGTGGAATGTCAGCAACTTCGCCAATTACTGTAAATTGCACTTTATTACTTATTTTTCCCCATGGTGCCGCATAAATATTATATACACCAGGAGTAATATTTAATAATGCGGGGCAAGGAAGTCCGGAGTATGAAGTATCAACGGTACAATATGAATTTTGTAATACAAATCTTACACTAGTATCAGTGTTAATAAGACTATTACCTCCAGTAAGGATAATTCCTTTTTGACCAAGATTATTTTCAATCCACAGATTTTTATCCCCCTCAAACCCGCCAAGATTTTTACCACTAATGGTAATTAACACCCCAACTGGTCCGGAGGTCTGAGAAATTGAAGTGATCACTGGTTCAGTTTCCTTACTTACATCCGGACACACAAACTCACATTTTGGTCCAGTTCGGCCGACATAGGAGCCGTCAGGGCACATCTTGGCATCCATAGTACAAGCAACAGGTTCAGAATTTAGGCGCACTCTTTCACGCACAGCATTTTGCTCATCCTGATTTTGGAAAGATGATTTACTACCACTGCTAGTAGTAGATGTGGGTAAATTATTTACAATATCTGGGAAATTAATTTTAGTATTATTGACTGGTTTTTGATTCACATATACATAAGCTCCCCCACCCAAAACTAACAAAGCTATTGTAACTACCAATATAGGCGTTACAAAACCCTTCTGTCCATTTTTTATAATCATATTGTACACATTATTTATTAGTAAAGCACCAAGTGGTATCATTTATCCATGTAGTATTCTTACCTACACAACCCCAATACCGTCTGTTAGTCCCATCAGTAGTGATACCTTTTTCACCCAAATCACCAACCAAACAAATATTTTTTACAGAAGCACATACAGGGTAAATTGGGGTTGGTGGAGGAATAGATGGTAATAATGAAACTAATTGCGGATAGACTTGATTAAAATATATATCATCAATATTAAAACCCCAAAATTTGAATTTAGATCTTGTATCTTTACCGATTGCAGCACTATACGCAGCTGAAAAATAAGTTTCAACTTTATCACTTTGATAATCAACCAAATCTTTATCGCCGAATAAACTAAAAAATCGAGTATAGAATTCCCAGCCATATTGGTTTCCATACTCACTAGGATAAGCAGCGGGAGTGACAAATAGAGAACAAAAAGCACCAACACTACCTTGTAATGAAAATAATATATCTTCTGGTGAAGAAACATTATCAATATCAAATATCCCCTTTATGCGCCCACTTTTAATGTAACCTTCAAAAGCTTTTCGCCTTTCTTTATTTACGGTATTATCTGAATTTTGGGATGAAGCCCAATTAATATATTCAAAACTTGAAGTTGAAATACCATATTTTATTGGATCTTTTAAAATTTCTTGCCTTAAATATTGAAGTGGCATTGAAGCAACACACTCTCCAAAACCGCCACTATTTATTATGGAGTTTCCTCCGTTTGGGTGTAACAACTGGGTCATCCCCTTGGAATAAGAGAAATTATGACCAATTTCATGAATTACTGTATCATATTGCGGACTTCCAGAAGCAATATTCATATATCCTGCTGGAGACACCTGTAATGGATTATTATTCCCATTAGCATTATTAGGTAAAACGAGTAAGGTTAGTATCTGTTTATTTCCTCCAAAAGGTTTATATCCAACATACAACCTAGAAAGTTCATTGTAAGCTAAATTAATGATACTTATATATGAAGGGAATTTACTCATCATATATCCAAACGAATATTTACTTCCTTGTGGCACATAATTTTGGGGAAAAACGGCAATAATATTGTTTTTCTTTAGATTACCATAAATATTACCAGTGGCTACTATAATTTCCCCCGATTCTAAATTTAGTGGAGAATACTTGATATTTAATGAAACATAACCTTCGCTTAAGTATTTTAAATTACCTTTTGGGTCAATGCTGATTATCTGAGATGGATTTAATATTTCAGGAACCTGATGAGTAATCACAAAATTAAGCTTACTATAGTCCGCCCTAATTTTACTGCTTCCTCTTAATAAGTAAACATTTATTTTTATTGGTATATTCTTATCAGGAAGGTTAATTAATTTTTGTGAACCGTTTATGACCAAATTATCAGATTCCACTATGAGTTGAGTCGCTGGATTAATATTCGGTACTAATAAGGCTGCATAAAAAGAAAATGAGTGAGTTTTAATAAACAAGCCAGCTATTATAATAAATATGACGATAACAATGGCTAAATATTTTCTCATTATAAATAAAATAACTTAATTAATAATCTCCAAATTATATCATTAATATGCAACAAAAAACACCCGCGTATTGCAAGTGTTTTTTTAATTTTATTTATTCAGCTTTTGGAGTTTCGGCTTCTACTGGAGCGGGAGTTTCTTCTACCTTTGGAGCTTTGGCTTTTGCCTCAGCATCGGCAACGGCTTTCTTTTCTTCTTCCGTAAGTTCTTTTTTAATTGGTCTCTTTTTAGGTAAAGCGTTTACTTTTTTACCGGTAATAACTTTTTTAGAAATTAAAAGGTTTCTCATAGTGTCAGATAACTGAGCACCCTTAGAAATCCAATATTTGATTCTATCAGCATCTACATGACTATTATTCTTAGCTTTTCTGGTATCATGATTTCCCAACACTTCCAAAGCCTGACCACTCTTTGTGCTTCTCTTAGAATCTACTAAAACAACACGAAAAGTTGGTTCGTGGATTTTGCCTACCCTTTGTAATCTGATCATTAACATGTGTCGTATCTTATACTAAACTAATAAAAGAGTCAACCCTGTAGTGAATTTTAAGCCTAAAATCTACTACAGGGTCAACATAAATATACTTTTCTCCCTTTTTCTGCTAGAATCAGCCAATGCCCAACCGAAAGACCTTTAGTCATAAAAAACAGCAAGAAACACCTAATAACAAGGCTATTTCTGGGATTCTCAGCGTTAACGCTCGTGGGATAGGCTTTTTGAGGTCAATTGATAAAAGCAAAGAAGACATTGAGATTCAGAACAATAATTTGAACACCGCCTTAAACGGAGATACTGTTTTGGTGGCTATTTTACCTAGCCGGAAAAATGAAAGAACAGCAGGTAAGGTTGTATCAATAGAAAAACGAGCCAAAAAAACTTTTGCCGGAATCCTGGCTAAAGAAAATGATACTTATTACTTACTGCCAGATGATAAAAAAATGTATGCAGACATTATAATCTCTAAAGATAATGTAAACAGTAAGAAAGCTGAGATTAAACAAAAAGTTCTAGTAAAAATTAATCGTTGGGAGAAAAACAACAACCCTGAAGGAGAAATAATTCAAGTGTTAGGTAAGGCCGGAGAACATAATACTGAAATGGAATCTATTCTTTACGAAAAAGGTTTTGAAATTAATTTTCCAGAGGCAGTGGAGGCTGAGGCTGAAAAATTAGAAAAAACAGAAAAGCCTATTCCAAAAACAGAAATAGCCAAAAGAAGAGATTTTAGAAATGCCACCACCTTCACCATAGACCCCAAAGACGCCAAGGATTTTGATGACGCCATTTCCATAGAAAAATTACCAAATGGTAATTTTGAAATAGGTGTTCATATTGCCGATGTTTCTCATTATGTCCGAGAGAAAAGTTTTTTAGATGCTGAAGCGGTAAAAAGAGAATTTTCTGTATATTTGGTAGACAGAACAATACCTATGCTTCCTGAGGTTCTTTCTAATGATATTTGTAGCCTAAACCCTCAAGAAGAAAAATTAACTTTTTCCGCTGTTTTTGAGATGACCACTCACGGAAGAATAATTTCACGTTGGTTTGGTAAAACCATAATAAAATCAAATAAAAGATTTACTTATGAATTAGCACAGGAAGTTTTAAACTCCGAAGGAAAGGCTGAATTTTATGAAGAATTAAAAACTCTTGACGAAATAGCTAAAAAACTTAGAAGAGAAAAGACTGCTCATGGCGCTATCGATTTTGAACAAGATGAGGTAGCTTTTGACCTTGATGAACAAGGTAAACCTATAAGAATATATAAAAAGTCCAGATTGGATACCCACAAGTTAGTAGAAGAATATATGTTACTAGCCAACAAAGAAGTGGCTGAGTTTATTTATAAAGCTTACAAAAAAACCAATTCAGATAGTCCCTTCATTTATCGTATTCACGATCTGCCAGATAGTGAAAAAATAACCGCCCTCAGTATTTTTGTTAAAGCTTTGGGTTATGAACTGACCATTAAAAAGGGCAAAGGTATCACTGCCTCAGACCTACAAAATCTTTTCAAACAAATTGAAGGAAAAGCGGAGGAAGGCATGATCAAAACAGCTGCCGTTCGTTCTATGGCCAAAGCTATTTACTCTACAAAAAATATTGGGCATTTTGGTTTGGCTTTTGAATTTTACACCCATTTTACCTCCCCTATCCGCCGTTATCCAGATCTACTTGTTCATCGGTTATTAGAAAAGCACCTTAAAGATGAGAAGCTTCCAAAAAGCGAGTGGATTAAATATGAAAAAATTTCTGCAGATGCCACTGAGAAAGAAATCCGCGCCGCTGAAGCCGAGCGAGATTCTAAAAAATATAAACAAATAGAATATATGCAAGACAAAGTTGGCCAAACATTTGATGGAACTATTACTGGCATTACAGACTGGGGGGTTTATGTAGAAGAAAAAAATACCCGAGCTGAAGGGATGGTAAAAATTCGAGATTTAGGTAATGATTATTTTATTCTTGATCAAAAGAATTACTGCTTGGTAGGAGAAAAAACAAAAAAGAAGTTCAGTTTGGGTGATCAGGTAAAATTCAAAATAACTTCCGCTAATTTAGAAAAAAGAGCTATTGATTGCCTTTTGGTATAAATTTTAAATTGAAAAAAGGCCGTTCTCATAAAACGGACCTTTTTTGAAATAAACAACAACCATCAGAGAATGTTATTACAGGGACAAAGTTTCCAACGGCGACCAGTTTTTACTATCGCCTGTCTCACCTGCTCGAGATAAGCCATCTCATTTTCATCAGTTGAGTAGGTATGACTTAATGTTACTACATCCATATCATCTGGATTATGGGTCCCGAGTTGGACCTGGCAAATAAAAGAAAGATTGATACCAGACGGCACAGTGGGATAGCCTTGTTCGTTAAGAAAGTTAATCACAGAACGACCCACTATTCTGAAATACTCGTCTGCCACATCACGCCCACAGCTAGACACAACGATTTTCATAACCCACCCCTCCTTTTGTTGTTCATCAGTAAAATAGTTTAGATCAAATCTGACTTAATCGTACAACTAACATAAAAAAAAGCAATAGCCCCCACAACTTCTAATTGATCTCAAAAACCTTACGCAAGGAAGACTGCCCAGAAACTAATATCACTCTAGCAGGAGCTATATCAAAATATTCCGCCAAAGCGTTTATTATAGCCACATTTGCCTTACCAGCCACAGGTGCTTCTTTAACTGAGACCTTATATATCACAGATTCTGCCTTATCCCTACCCAAAGAAAAATCAATAGATGGCTGTTTCACTCTTTCTACTTTATTTATTCTAGCTTTAGTCTTAGCTTTTACAATTATTTTCATTACTATTTTGCCACCTGTACTGCCTCTTCAAATTGAATAGAGAGAAGTTTAGACACACCGTCTGAGCCCATGGTCACACCATAAATAATACCAGCTCGAGACATAGTTTCTCTGTTATGAGTAACTAAAATTAATTGAGAATACTTAGAAAGTTCGGTGATCATATCACCATATTTTTTAGAGTTTGCTTCATCCAGGGCCGCGTCCGTCTCATCCAAAATAATAAAGGGCGGAGGATTAACCTGAGACATAGCAAAGAGTAGAGCAATAGAAGTCAGGGCTCGCTCGCCACCAGAAAGCATCATCAAGCCTTTTATCTTCTTCTTTGGCAGGTTTACCTCAATATCAATCCCCTCTGGTGTATCACCGTCTTCCCCTTCAGTAAAAGTCATGATCCCATCATCCATATTTTCCCCCTCCAAAACAGACAAGTCAGTATCTTTTCTTTTCTTCTTAATTTCTCTAATAACAGATAATTTTGCAGTTCCACCACCAAACATTTTAGCAAAGAAATCCTGAAATTGCGTATTTATTTTTTCTACTCCTATTTTGAACTCCGTTGTTAATTTGTCATCAAGTTCTTTAATCAAAGCTTGCAATGATTCCGAAGAAAGACCAAGATCTGCTAATTCCTTTTCTAGAAAAGCATCACGCTCACTAGCCTCTCGATACTCTTTCAGAACTTCGTCAGATGAGCCAATACCAGCATCTTCAATCCTTATTTTCAATCTTTCAATATTTTTACGACGATCCTCTTGATTAAAGCGGTCTTCAACAAATATTTCTATAGAAAAATCTTTATATCTCACTGCCTCCACACCCACCAAAACACCCGCCTCCATTAATTCCTGTTTAAGATTATTTTCATCAATTCGTAATCTATCCTCTCGGTTTTGTAAAGAAGCTAATCTTGTATTTATTTCATTTTGCTCAGCCATTATTCTAAATACCGCCTTCTCCGCATCACGATTAGAATCTTTTTCTTTCTCTATTTCTTCCTTAACAGAATTATACTTGTTTGTAAATTCAAGCTCTACATTCTTTAAACTAGCAAGTTCAGCTTCTACTTCCCCTTTCTTTATTTTTAAATCAGTAATTTCCTGTTCTGTTTCCTTGTGAGAAACATCTACCTGTTCAGACCTATTATTATTTATAAAATTTCCGAGTATTTCCTTTATTTTATTTAGAACCGCCTTAATCACAGACAGATCTTCCGTATTTACTCCTTCAGTAATCTGAGTATTCACTGTCTGGATAAGACTCTCCACTGCAGTTAAATCCACCTTCTTAGACTCAGTAGAAGCCACCGCTTGTAATTGTTTTTTATACTGACGATCAAGATAACTAATCTCACCTTCCATTCGGCCGATTTCCCTTACAAGAGTATCTTTAGTAAAACGTGTTTCTCGAAGCTTACTCTCTAATGACATTATCTCATCGCTTTTTACATCCTTATTTATCGACTTACTCAAAATTTCCTTGGCTTGTCTTAATTCTGATTCTAAACGAGACAATTCAGCCAAAGGAACTCTTTTTTCTTCTGCCAAACTATCTCTTTCAACCTTGATGTATTCATCTTCTCGTTTGAAATATTCCAAATAAAAATTCTTTAATTGTTCCCGCATCTCAATAGTTTTTTCTATTTTCTCTACCTGCTTTTTTAGAAATTTTAAGTGTGGAGCTATCTCCCGGCGCAAGGATTCCACCTGTTTAATATTTTCTTCTGTTTTGGTGAGTTTTCTCTGACTATCTTCCTTTTTATAATGAAAAATTTTTAAACCAAGAGCGTCCTCTATCATCTCTCGTCTTTCTTTAATATTGGCATTTAAAATCTTATCTGCTTCACCTTGAGAAATAATATGATGACCAGACGCGCCAATATGAGCTGAAGCTAAAAGCTCGATAATATCTTTCAAACGAACTGCAGAACCGTTAATAAAATACTCACTAACGGAGTCACGGTGAATAACACGTTCTAAAGAAACTTCATCAAAATCTATATTAAAAACTCGACGAGTATTATCAAAAACCACCTTAGCTGAAGCTCGGTTTGCCCTGGCGGAATCCTTACCACCATTAAAAATAAGGTCCTCTACTCTTTTTCCACGGAGAGACTTTATGGACTGTTCACCTAGAACAAAACGAAAAGCCTCGGCCACATTAGACTTACCGGAGCCATTTGGCCCCACAATAGATGAAATAGGGGTATTAAAATTAAGGACTGCTTTCTTGGCAAAAGATTTAAAACCTACAAGCTCAATACTTTTTAACATCGGCTTATTTTAACAGATTTTATATTAAAAACCAAGAAAATTAGAGCCACTTTTTAACCTCAAGAGCTTTCCTAGCGGCTTCTTGTTCTGCTTCCTGTTTAGACATACCTTCACCCTCAGCAATTAGTTCATTTTCAAGAAAAACTCCTACCGTAAAACGCTTATCGTGATCTGGGCCATCCTCCTTTAGACTTTTGTACATCGGAGTTAAACTCTCCTTTTCCTGAGCTTTTTCCTGAAATTTACTTTTAGCATCTATCCAGCTTTTATCAGCTACAATCCTGTCTATCAAATGAAAGAGGTTTTTAGAAATAAAATACTTGGCGGAGTCATAACCCTGATCAAGATAAATAGCTCCGATTATTGCCTCCATGGTATTAGCCAAAATAGACTGACGAGCTTTACCAATATCTTTAGTCTCGCCTTTGGAAAGTAAAAGAAAATCATTTACATTTATCTTTTGCGCCGCTTCAGATAAAGTAACAGCGTTTACAAGAGATGCTCGGTAAGCAGTCAAATCACCCTCATTGCTATCCGGATATTTTTCAAATAGATATTCTGTTACCATGAGTTCAAGAACAGCGTCACCCAAAAATTCCAACCGTTCATTATGAGATGATTCAGCTCCCCTGTTTTCATTCAAATAGGAACGATGAGTAAAAGCGCGTTTGAGTAGCTCTTTATTCTTAAATACTACACCAGAAATTTCTTCAAATTTCGCAAAATCAGGGTTTATTTTTTTCATCATTATCTCTCTTTTTTACTCCTTAATACTCAAAAAGTCAATATTTTAATAGTTTAGTTATTTTTTTCAGAAATTAAAGAAACCGCCTTTGTGATGAAAGGCAAAATATCACCATAGGTCTTAATGTCTTGCATTTCACTTAATTTGAACCAACGAGCCTCGTCCAAACCACCATTATCCTTTTCTAAAGTTAGAGCTTTGTATTCAGCTTTAGCCAAAAAATAAGCTACTTGTTTTCTTATTTTACCTTTCTCAGGATGATTAGCTACATATTCATTACGGCCAATCTCGTCCATGACTTCTACGTCCAAACCAATCTCTTCATGTATCTCCCTCTTTGTACCGTCTTTTTCTTGCTCTTCAGCCTCTAATCTACCTTTAGATAAAGTCCAGTAACCAAAGACATCATGAACTAGAGCCAAATAGCAATTTCCTTCATTGTAAGCATAAACTACAGCACCTCCCAATCTTTCAATCGGCATCTCTTCAAATGGAATATCTACAATCACCTTTTTTCTTTTCTTTGAAACAGCATCTTTGTCTGGCTCACCAAGCTCTTTATAAACAGAACCTAAAACTCCATTCACAAATTTACTACTTTTCTCTCCACCATAACTTTTTGAGAGTTCAATTGCTTCATTAATAGCCACCTTAGCGGGAACTTCTTTGGAGTCAGCAAAAAGCAACTCATAAAGCCCAATACGTAAAATATTTCTATCAATAAAAGAGATTTTATCCAATGGCCAATCCGGTGCGGCTTTTTCTATAACAAGATCAATATCAGTTTTTTTACTTATAACCCCCTGAAAGAGTGAGCAAACAAAAGCCATATCTATCACATCATTAGCAAATTCTGAAGCATTACGGTTAAGCATTTCAAGAGAAGACTCTGATTCAGAATACCCTCTGAAATCTAATTCAAAGAGTGATTGAAGAACTATTGATCTTGCAATGTGCCTATTTGCCATTTAAATATTTTTTAATATCAAAATTAACCTGTGCTAATCATACACCCAATAAGCAAAAAAGTGAAGGGCTGATTCCACCTTAAGACAACTAACAAAAAAAGACCGTGACAATCACGATCTTTTTCTTAATTTTATTATTTAGCGGCAGTCTCAGTTTTAGCTTTCAATTTCTTTTCTTTTTTTACAGTTTTAGCTAGAACATCCACAACTACCCGGCCATTATATTTACCACAATTAGCGCAGACCTTATGACTTAATCTCTTAGCCTGACAATCAGGACAAACAGAAAGAGCCTTAGCGGTTAGAGCGTGATGTGATCTGGTCATTCCCACTCGGGAACGATTATGTCTCATGTGATTTACCATGAAGAGTATACTAACTTATTTAATAAAAAAAAGCAATATTTAGAAATTCAAAAAGCCGCTACACTGGTGTGCGTAGCGGCTCTTATAAAACTCCAAAGAACGTTAATGAACATTTGCTTCCACGAGCCCCAGATTTTCCGGCTCCGGGAAACGCTCCACCAGGTCTTGATACTCCTGGCAAAACGTCATGCTACGACTGGCGAGGGAAGAAAGTATCGCTCCGAACGCCGGCCTTTGCTTGAAAAACAACTTATCAGCAAATTCCCGAATCGGAACCCACTGAGCCGTAAGTTTTTCCAAGATACGACCACTCGGATCTTTTTCTTCGACTTGCCATGTCGCACCAATCTCCAAGGCACCCTTAACGCCCTCCGCCAAGTAAAAGTATCTCTTATGAGGTGGTCCACCTCCCCGACCTGGCGTTTCTTCCACGAAGACGAGGGTTAAACTAGCGAATTGCGTCCGCAATTCTTCCAAACCTTCCCGACGGGCTGTCTCTTCGGGGGTTTCAGCTCCGATGGACATTCCACCCGCCATTTTGAACTCAGGATAGTTAGGGGCCTTAACGCACAAAACCTTTCCCTCTTCGTTTCCTTGCCCCGGACGATAGACGCAGACTCCAGCATAAAGACCTTCGCTCATAAAACCTCCAACTTTCAATAAACCAAACGTTGATTATCAACCGGTTCTTGTGCACCTACACAAAAACTTAACTCAGCATCAAATTACATTATACACCCAAATGAATCCTATGTCAAGGAGTAAATAAGCTTAAGTTTGTTTCCTTAAAAAACTTTTACGGTGAATTGGAGAAATACCCTTATTTTTCAAGGCTT
>JBIIYK010000002.1:0-41156 GCA_044346845.1 Minisyncoccia bacterium
CTCTCGACAAATTTCCTCTACCTTATCAGTAAAAGTTTGTCCTTTGTAATACCTGTGACCTGGATAGCCTTCAGAATATTTATTGGTAAATTTTGAACCTAAGGCCTCCAGAACATCATTTGAAACGTAGTTTTCAGAAGCAATCAAGGAAATAGTTTTTTTCTGCCTCAGCTCCTCTGCCTTTATCAACTTCTCAATCTGTTTATCTTTCATGATGTTTATTTTATCAAACATAAGTTCAAATTATGTTTATTATCTCATCAAACATAGTTCAAACTATTCACGCTTCACCCTTCCCGAGTACGGGTGGGTCCTACGCAATGAAAAATTTGAACTATGTTTGATTTAAATTGTTAATATCTTAATATAATACCAGACAAACACCAAAAATAAAATACTGCACTAACCAGTATAAAGTGCTATAATTCTAGGACATTTTATTAGTAATAATTTAAAGCCCATGTTTGAAAACACCGCGCAAATGAAGCCTTTTTCCGAGAGAACCGCTGATACTCAGTATCAGGATTTGTTAAGAAAGATAATGAAAGAGGGAGTCCGTACAGCCACACAGCTAGATACTGACGCCATTACCTTGATGGCACCTGGACCAATGCATTTCAAACTAGAAAATGGTTTCCCCATGATTACTGAACGAAACATGGCCCCTAAAGAATCTGAGCACCTAAAAGTAACAATTTGGAAACAAGCCATTGCTGAAATTTTAGGTTTTCTAAATGGAGCCAGGACCCTGGCACAGTTAGAAGAATTTGGTTGTTCCTGGTGGGCACCTTGGGGCACAGAAGAAAAATGTAAAAAAAGAGGCTTAGAAACCGGTGACCTTGGACCAGGTTCTTATGGCGCCGCCTTTCATGATTTCCCTATGATAGATGGAGACACTTATAATCAGTTTAAAAATATTGTTGAGCAAATAAAAGAAAAGCCTCATCTTCGTACACATTTTATCACCCCTTGGATTCCTCAATACACCATACGAGGCAGTGGCAAACAACAGAAAGTAGTGGTAGCCCCTTGTCACGGATGGATTCATCTTAGAATTATAGACAACAAACTTACTTTGCACATGATTCAAAGATCTGGTGATGTACCAGTGGGCGTCCCCTCAAATATGGTTCAGTATGGTGCCCTCACTATGGCCATGGCGCAAGCAACTGGCACTATCCCCTACGAATTTATTCACACGATATCAGATGCCCATATCTACGTTGATCAAGTACCTGCAGTAGAAATCATGCTGGCCCGTGAACCAAAAAAGTTTCCGACTATGAAAATCAATACAGATAAAAAAGACATCTTTGAATTCAGAAAGGATGATTTTGAATTATCTGATTATGAACCACATCCAGGCATAAAAGCTATTCCCGTAGCAATATAAAATAGTATGAGCATATCAATAATTGGAGCCGTGGCTAAAAATGGAGTGATTGGAATAAAGAATGCCTTACCTTGGCGGCTTTCAGCTGATTTAAAATATTTTGCCAAAACAACAACTGGTAAATCCGTAGTAATGGGTAAAAACACCTTCAACTCTATCTTAGAAAAACTTGGCCAACCGTTACCTAATAGAAAAAATTACGTTCTTTCTAAAAAAGAAATGTCCTTACTGGGAGCCACAGTGATAGATGATATTTCAAAAATAAAAGAAATTAATGATGAGGTTTTTATCATTGGTGGCGCAAGTATATATGAACAAACCATGTCTTTGGCAAATAAGCTTTATATTACCGAAGTTGACTGTGAACCCCTTGGTGATGCTTATTTCCCCGCTCTTGATAACAAAGATTGGAATTTAGTCAGTGAGGATCCTCATTTGAAAGATGAGAAAAATGAATACAACTATAATTTCAAAATATATGAACGAAAATAAGAAATTTGTCCAAAAAGAAAATACCAGAAAAGAAGACCAGAAAAACGTCTATAATAAGATTGAAGGTGAGGGTCATTGCCCTTTTTGTGAAGAGAATCTCCTAACTTATCATAAACTGCCAATTATAAAAACTGGTAAATACTGGACCCTAACGAACAATCAATGGCCTTATGATAAAATAAAAAACCAATTATTAGCTGTTTATAAAACACATATTGAACATATCCAAGAAATGGATCCTGAAGCGGGTAAAGAATTGATTGAACTTTTTAGTGAAGAATGTAAAAAGAGGAATATCCCAGGAGGTGGTATTGCTATGCGTTTTGGTTCAAATCCAGAGCTTGGTACTTATGGAAGCTCTGTCCTACATCTCCATGCTCACCTTATTGAGCCAGATCTTGGTGCGCTCAAAAGTGATGAAGCCTGGAAATTCAAATTTGGTCAGCCAAAAAACTACAAAAAAGCTGAGTCTAAAATTATTGACAATGGTCAGAAAAAAGTATAGTTTGAGTTTTGAATTAGTTGTTCTAAGGTAAAAAAATCGGCAAAGAAAGGCTGGATTAGATGAAAAGTCGAGTGGAAATAGAAGGTCTCAGCAATGAAGACGTAAACTCTCTTCTGACCATGAGAAACTACAAGTACCACTGTGACACAGTGAAGCAACTCTTGAAGGGAGAGTGCCCCTTCTGTAAACTTGATCGCGAGAAAAACCAGGTCATCTTCGAATCATCCATGTGGATAGCATTCAAGGTGCCGGTCCAATACCGCGCCAAACATCTCCAGGAACACGTCCTGATTATTCCCGTGCGTCACGTGACACACATTCGGGAACTGAATATCGAAGAGTGGACAGACTTCGCTTCCGCCATCTATATCGTTGATAGTCTGGTTGACCTCCCGGGTGGTGGTTTCATTATGCGTTTCGGCGACCCTGCTAAAAACGCCGGTAGCGTTCGGCACCTACACGGAAACATCATCGTGCCCGACGGAACCGGCGAGTACAGGACCCCTCTGGCCAAGGACCCGGCGGAAGACGAGAAGAAGTGGCTTATCATGGCCGTGTATGAGAAGATGCGTGCTGGCGGAATACCGTTCGACAAACTCGAGCCCCATGAACAGGAACTCGTGAAAGATCGGATGTAACTCGGTCAGCAAACAATAGATGGGCGGGGCACAACTGTGTCCCGCCCATTATCTTTATCTTCATAATTTTACCTACTGCACAAAAAATATTTCTATGCCTTTGGTTTTCATGATTCCTTCACCATCAAGCACACCATAACCTTCTTTATAATAAATTTTTTTGATACCAGAATAGGCAATAAGTTTAGCACAAGGCGGACAAGGAAAAGCCGTCACATATATTTCTGCTCCCTCTAAAGACAAACCCTGACGGGCCGCCTCAGCAATCAAACTAGCCTCCGCATGAATGGCGGTGGAAAGCTCTAAACATTCACCTTTATGAAAAGCGTTACGCGGATCACCATCAGCGTAAGGAATATGTTCTGACGGAACGTGATGGTTATGACCAATCAAAATAGCTTTTCCGTCCTTTACAATAACCGATCCCACGTGACGCCACCAATCACTGCTTTTCTCCGCCTCCCCCTCTGCCATCATTATCATTTTTTTAGAAAATTCATCACTGGTAATCACTTGGTCATTGGCAATTTTATTTTCTCGCACAGAATTCCTTCTATCCCAACGTAAAAAAATATTATCAAAAGTAACTTTTTTATCAGCTAAATATTTTTCTACAAAATTATGGGAAATGTCATCGTCCGGCATAATTATCTCCCCTAGAAAAGAAGTGATCTCAGTTATTCTGGCTTTAGTTAAAATTTCTATCCTCAGGTTAAAACCCAAAGCCTCCAGGCTTTTTTTCATCAATTCCGGATTCAAAGCCCGAATTTCCTTAGCTAAATAGTCACTCTCATCAATTAGATCTTGGCCCCAGAGATAGAGCACGCCCGCATCCTCATGAGTACTAACAAATTTCCTATACCCCTCATGCAAGACCGGTATATAGGCAAAAATAATTTTAGACATCTTATTTCATCTTACCCCTTACTTCTTTTATATCACTCAGCACCTCTTCAATAATGTTCATAATTTTAGGCGTTAAAGCCTGACCTAGACTCTTGGCTGTCCCAATCTGGAGTTTTCTGATTTTAGCACTAGTAGAAGTAGTGGCCATAGGTTCAAGCACAACCACCTCACCGCAATATTTCTTAAGTTCTTTTAGTTGTTTTTTATTATAAGTTTCCTTGGTGGCAATCAAAACATCCGGCTTCACCGTTTTTATTAAATGCCATTTAGGATGATTGAGTTCTTTCAAAACCACCACATCCACCGGGCGCAAGTGAGCAACCATCTCTAGTCTTTCCTCCTGTGGCACCACCGGTCTCTCTGGACCCTTTCTATCACGAACTTTTTCATCGCTATCCACTCCAATCACCAAAATATCTCCATGCTTTTTAGCTTCTTCAAAATATCTAGCGTGTCCAATGTGAACCATATCATAAGTCCCTTGGGTTAAAACTACTCGTAAGCCTAAACCCTTGCAGTGGCTAATAGTTTTCTCTAGATTTTTATAATCTGAAATATACCTTTTATTAAAATTAGAAGCTTGTCCAAAAATAGACTTATCTAAAACAATATTACTTTTACCATTCATGGGGTTAATTTTACACCCAATAAAACAAAAAACAACCCTTGATTAAGGATTGTTTTTTGTTTGTAATATTAGTAAACCAATTAATTAGCCTTTAATTTCCACACCCATAGAACGGCAGGAGCCCTCGATAATTTTCATTGCAGCGTTGATATCATTGGCATTCAAATCTGGCATCTTTTTCTCAGCAATAGCCTTAACTTGAGCGCGAGTGATAGTACCAGCCTTCTTAACTGTCTGCTTGCCGGAACCACCTTCAATACCAGCGGCTTTTAAGATTAAGCCAGTTGCTGGTGGAGTCTTTAGTCTAAAATCATAAGTTCTGTCCTCATAGACAGTAATTTCTACAGGAACAATATCCCCCATCATTTTAGCGGTAGCAGCGTTAAACTTTTGAACAAAGTCACCAATGTTTATACCAGCCTGTCCAAGAGCAGGGCCTACTGGTGGAGCTGGGTTAGCCTTACCAGCTGGGATTTGAAGTTTTAATTTTTTAGTTATTTTCTTTGCCATTTTATTGTTTAATTACCTGATTTAGAAGCGAATCAGATTTCTAATAAAAGCGATATTCTATCCTTGTATTAACTCCTCAACTCGGAAACAAAAATTACTATTCCTTGTTTCTCTCATTTTACGTCGTTAATAATACTTAAATTCTTCTGATTTGCAACATATCAAGCTCGACGGAAGTCTCGCGACCAAACATCAAGACTAACACTTTTACCTTACCACGGTCATTATCAATCTCTGAAACCTTACCTTCCAAATCCTTAAAGGGACCGTCAGTAATAATCACTGCATCATCTATCACCAAACCGCTATTATGTTTAACGGTATTAGCATTCATTCGGCTGAAAATGTTATCAATCTCCTCTTTACTTAATGGTACAGGAAAAACTCCAGAACCCACAAAACCGGTAACGCGTGGGGTGTTACGAACAACATACCAAGAATCATCTGTTACCGTCATGTCCACCAAAACATATCCTGGATATATCTTCTCTTCTTCTTCTATTCTTTTTCCACCCTTAACCTTTATTTTTTTCTCAATTGGAACAATCACTTCAAAAATCTTATCATTCATGTTTAGTGAATCAATTCTTTGTTTTAGATTTCTAGCCACCGCATTTTCATAACCGGCATAAGTATGAATGGCATACCAATTTCTTCCTTCTTGTATATTTTGTTTAGCCATGATTTTTATATAAATAACTTAACACCCATAGTAAATAGATAATCAAAGGCTCCAAGGAAGAAAGCCACGATAATAGAAAAAACAGCCACAATTACGGTAAATAAAACCGCTTGATTTCTTGTAGGCCAGCTAACATGTTTTAGCTCCCCTTTTGTTTCCTTTAAATATTCGGTGAATTGAGACATATTTTTCTTGAATTAACAAACCTTTTCTTATTAAAAAACCCCGTCTCCGAGGTCATTTCATATTACTACACTCCCAAATAAAAAGCAACCCCCTTGTTGCTTTAACAATGGGGGTTACCGGTGTGGGACTAGAGCACTTCTGGCGTCCTTGATCATCGCCTCAAGCTGTTTGGGATCATGACTATCATAGACCCCAAAGATCCTGTTAGGCATATGTTGGACATAATATAAGCGATGGCCTCCTATTGGCGTCTTTCCCCGCCAATTTGAAACATCCTTGTCCTGACTTCCACTGAAATTGGTTTCCCACCATTCGTTTGTGGATAGATCAACTTCTATGTTGTCGGGCTTTGTTCCAAGAACCTTAATACTGGAGTCTTGTCCCAGCATTAAGTAGACAAGATCATCTTCTTTCATTTAGGCTCCTTTCATTCAAACTAGTTTGTTCAAGATCTACCTAAAAGAATAGCCCCTAGGGACTAAATAAGCAAGCATTAAAAGAACCCTAATTTCTCAGGGTTCTTTTAAACTATTTTAGACTAGTTTAAAATAATTATTTTATCTCGTAGGTAATACTAACATTGGAAGTAATTTTATTCTCTCCCATAGGAACCTGCGGTGCCACAGCGCTGTCACCACCCATACCCAGGGCCATACTTTTATTCATTTCATAATAGACTGGATAATTTCCATTCTCAGAAAACGCGGTAATTTTTACTAACCTTACCCCAAGTCCCTTAGCTAAAATTTTGGCCTGATCTTTGGCATCCACAATCGCTAAATCCCTGGCCTGATCTTTTACTTCATCTTGGTTATCTACAGTAAAGGTAAGCCCACTTACATCAGTGACTCCAAGAGTACCGACACCAGAAAGAATTTCTCCTGCCTTGCTGATATCTCTAATTTTGACTTCCACGGTTTGTGACACAACATAAGCAGCTAAGGTTTGCTTGCCGCCACTATAAGGGTAAATATCAGCTCGTAAATAATCATAACGTGGGTAAATATTATAATTAGTTAACTTAATATCTTTCTCAACTACACCTTTTGTTTTTAATAGATCAATGATGCCATTCATCTTGGTTGTAGCTTCTGTTTGAGCCTTGGCTACGTCCATATTCTCTGATGTCACGCCAAAAGAAACTGTGGCAATATCTGGTTTAACCATCACCTCACCTTTTCCAGTAACAGTGATAGTGTCTTTTTGAATATCATTTCCACGCCAACCGTCATGTCCGCCAAAAATAGCTTTACCAATAAAGATAATGACCAAAACTAAAATTATAAAACCGACTATTTTATGTCCCCTACCTTTCATACAAACCGCCGGGCACCAACCCACACTCTGGCACATCTTACAACCGCAACCTTCATTGCAAGAATTCGTATTTTGATTATTTGTTTCCATTTGATTATTTTAGAAAAAAGTAATGTTTGATTTTAAAATTGCACTCGACAGTGTGATGGTGCGTCATCTAGTTGAGGCTTACTGTTGCCGACCCGAGGACTTTTAAAATTAAATATTATTTTTTCGTACTATTAATTAATAAAAAATTCGACGTCTAGATATTATATCATATTTTGCTTTTCAAAAGCCTCCATCAAATTCTGAAATAATGAAGCCACCGTCATGGGTCCTACCCCTCCAGGCACAGGGGAAATAGCCGAAACCAAGTCCTTAACACTTTCAAAATCCACATCACCATAAATTTTCCTGGTGCCCAGAGTTTTAATCACAGAATTTATTCCCACGTCTATCACAACCTGACCCTCTTTTACATAATCTGCCCCAACTAGTTCTGCTTGACCAATAGCTACCACCAAAACATCAGCCTCTCTAGCTATTTTTTCCGGCTCGACAGTTTTGCTATGTATTACTGTTACTGTGGCTCCTTGATTTTGAAGCAAAATAGCAATTGGTTTACCCACTAACATTGATCGTCCCATCACTACCACCTTTTTCCCTTTGAGGGGGATATCATAGTAATTTAAAAGTGACAAAACCCCGCGGGCAGTAGCCGGCACGAGTTCTTGCTGATTATTAGCTAATAAATTTTTAATATTAACCGGGGTGACTCCATCTAAATCTTTTATAGGCAAAACCTTTTCAACCGCTCCAAACCAATCTAGATGCGCTGGCAAAGGTGACTGAATAATAATTCCATTCACTGATTCGTCATTGTTCAATTTTTCTATCTCAGCCAAAAGTATTTCTTGGGTAACCTGGCCAGGTGGAAAATTCACAACAAAAGCATTGGCTCCAATTTTTCCAGCAAACTCTATTTTTCTTTTCACATAAATATCTGAGTCTGGATCATCCCCTATTTTTATTATAGCTAGATTTGGTGCCACACCAAGAGAGCTGATTTTATTTTTTAAATCAGCCATGATTTCATCTCGCACCACTTTTCCACTTAATATTTTAGCTGACATAGCAAAAGAATACGGTAAAATAAATAAAAACACAACCTTACAAATAATAAAGTTTAAAAAGGCTGTTATTCGTAACGAAGAGCTTCCATTGGAGATTTTTTAGCCGCTTGGCGAGCTGGGTAGATTCCAAAAACAAGACCAACAAGACTTGAGACAACAATACCAAGGACGGCGGCACTAATAGGAAAAACGTATTGCCAATCTAAACCACCGAATTTGGTAATTAAAAGTGAAATTACATATGCTAATCCAGACCCTAAAATGATTCCAATCACTCCGCCTAAAGCCGTCAGAATAACCGCCTCAAGCAAGAATTGTGTCTGAATATCACGATCTGTAGCTCCCAATGCTTTACGTAAACCAATTTCTTTTGTACGTTCTGTCACAGATACCAGCATGATGTTCATAATCCCCACTCCACCCACAACCAAAGAAATACCAGCCACCGCTGCTAGAAAAGCAGTCAAAGCACCTGTAACTGTACCTAGAGTCTTAGCGATATCCGCTGATGTTGTGACGGAAAAGTCATCTTTATCTGGATCTGTTATATTATGTGAATCCCTTATAGTATTTTTAATATCTTCTACAGTTGAATTTAGATTCTCTTCTAAATCTGCAACAACCACAATTCGACTGTAATACTTTGTCCCAGTTATATACTGCTGAGTAGTGGTGTAAGGCATAAAAACAACCTCATCAAAATTTGATGAGACACCTTCCTCTGGCAAAACACCGACAACTCTAAAAGTGGTATTTTTGATTCTTATTTTTTGTCCCACCGCCTCATCATTTTCAAAAAGGCGCTGTTTGACCTTATAACCAATGACTACCACCGCCGAACGACTCAATACATCATCACTGGTAAAAAAATAACCTTTATCTGGTATAATATTATAAATATCAGGCACAGCTTCCCCGGAACCAAAAACAGCCACCTGATAAACGTTACTACCATAGACCGCTTTACCGGAGCCGATAACCATAGGCATTACATATTTTGAATTTGGCACATTTGTCTTGTTCTTAATTAAATTTAAATCTTTTTCCTTCAGAGAGTCATTCATGGTGGAAGCGGCTTGAGAAGGCCCAAAAGAAATTTTACCTGGTATAACAACAACGGTAGTTGCCCCCAAACCCTTCACCTGACCAAGAATCAAATCCTGTGCTCCTGCCCCTAAAGACATAACTAAAATAATAGAGGTGACGCCTATCACAATACCAAGGATAGTAAGAGCAGAACGGCTCTTGTGCGTTTTTAATCCATTAACCGCGGTTTTTATACTATATTTTAATAACATACGTTTAAATAATTACTTAACAAAAGCTTTACCATCTACCCTTCTATTCTCCACTTTTTTATCACTCTCTATCTCACCATCATGAAGGCGGATGATACGCTCAGCATACTCAGCGGTATAAGTTTCATGCGTAATAAGAATCACCGTGTGACCAAACTCTTTATTTAATTTCTGGATTATCCCAATCACCACTTCACCACTTTTGGAATCCAAATTACCAGTAGGTTCATCTGCAAAAATCACTTCTGGATTATTTACCAAAGCTCTAGCAATAGCCACTCTCTGTTTTTCACCACCAGAAAGCAGTTTAGCCCCTTGAAACATTCGATGTTCAAGTCCCACATCAATCACCGCTTTTTTTGCTCGGGCTTCCCATTCTTTTTCCGGCACCTCTGAATAGAGCAACGGCAGTTTTACGTTTTCTAAAACACTAGCATTTGGTAAGAGATTAAATGACTGAAAAACAAAACCCATCTTCTCATTACGAATATTAGCAATTTCCTGCGGATTATAATCTTGAATATTTTTATCATCAAAATAATATGTCCCACTAGTATAACTGTCTAAGAGACCTAAAATTTGGAGCAAGGTGCTTTTCCCAGAACCAGATTGACCCATAATAGCCACGAATTCCCCTTTTTTGATACTAAAGGTGGAATCACGTAAAGCCTCCGTCTTAACTCCGTCATTCTCATACACCTTACCGAGATTTTTTACTTCAATTAGGGACATCTTTTATATATTAACAGTAACTACTTTATCCCCCTCTTTTAGACCTGAAACAATTTCCACAAAGCCATCCACACCCCGAAGACCAGTAACTACCTCAACTTTTGTGACAACAGCCCCATCACCAATTCCTAAAACATTCACGTACTTTTTATTATTTTCTGATATAACCACTCTGGTAGGTATCACCAAAACTCCATCCTTCTTTTCTGTCATAATGTCTAAATTTGCGGTCATTCCGGATTTTACTCGGTCATCCTTATTAATAAATTTCAAGGTAACTTTATACGTAGGTACACCATCTATCACCGTGGCGGCCGGATCAATTTTTATGACCATGGTTTCAAAATTTACACTACTACCATAAGCATCCAGAGTGGTACTAGCCAAATCTCCAATTTTTATTTTTGCTATATCCGCCTCCGGCACAAAAGATTCTATTTCATACTGACCATAGGAAATTACTGAGACCACATCCTTGTTAGCCGTCACCGTCTCTCCAATCTTAATATCAATTTTGGTAATCACCCCATCTACTGGTGACTTAATAACCGACTTGGCTAATTCCGCTTCAGCACTAGACACGCCAGCCCGAGCTTGTTCTATTGATGCAGACTGAATTGATAAATCAGTTTGTGAATTTTTCATCGCCAGATTGGCCACCTGGTACTGATCTCCTGAATTAACCAGACTATTTATAGTCGAATCAATACTTGTCCTAGCACTAGAAATGTTTAGTTTCCAGGTGTCAATTTGAATTTGAGTGGCATTGGCTGAATCTGTTGTTAAGCCATTTACAGCTTCCGCACATTGGTCTAGTAGTTTTTTTAGAAAAACCAAATTTTCCTTGGTAGAATTATAGTAAGAGACCAAATCAGAATTATTATCCAATTTACCAAGGGACAAATACCAGATATCTAGCATATCACTGGCTATATTACGTCCATCTTCAATATCTTTTTGTAGAGAGGAGTCGGCTGTAAAAATAAGCTTAGAGTTATATCTGGCTGGATTATTAAATAAAGAATATATTTTATTTTGAAGAGCATCATCAGCTTTAGTGAAAGAGTCCTTAATATTATTTATTAGAGAGGTCTTAGCTTGGGCTAAATCAAGGGAAACCTTATCCGTTTTACTGCCAAGCTGTAATTCAGTAATCTTCAAATTGGCTTTGGCTTGATCTAAATTAGCTGATAAATCTGCATTTGAAACGGACGCCAAGACTTGATTAGCAGACACCCTGTCCCCCACCACCGCATAAACATTAGACACTCGGCCGCCACGTTCAAAAGCTAAACTTACATCAGAAAATGGCTTAACATTACCTGTCACACTAACAATCTCAGACAGTGACCCTCTCACCACGGTTACTTCCGCAAATTTTACGTTTTCTGAACTCTTATTAATAAAATACCACGCAGATACCAAAACCAATAAAATAATAATAACAGTCCAGATTTTATGGGACCTTAAAAAACCACCCAAACCTTTTAGTTTATTTTGCATATATCAATTATAACACACCCAAATAAAAAGCAGGAAGGTTATTTTTTTTATTAAAACTAGAAATTAACCCTGGCAAAAATACCAGCTGGCAATAGTCGGCCACCTTTAGCTTGCCCGCCATCTTTGAGGGATTCTTCAATAGTGAGCTCACCTATTTCAATAACGCCACCGTGCTTCTTGGTGACATCTAATAAACTGTTTTCATAAGCAATAGCTGAATACCCGGCAGAATAACCGTTTACTAAAATAAAAAGTGGCTTAGCTGACAAAATTTGCTCGCAAGATTCCAAAAGACTAGTAAAATCTTCCTCTATTTTCCATAATTCTTTGTTAGCTCCGTGTCCAAAAGCCGGCGGATCCATTATTATAGCATCATATTTATTTCCCCTTTTTATTTCTCTTTGCACAAATTTACGAGCATCATCTTCAATCCAACGAATTTTCATATCTCTTAAATTAGAAGCTTCCGCATTTTGCTTAGCCCAAACAATAGCGCTCTTAGAACCATCTACATGAACCACTTCTGCCCCAACACTTGCCGCCGCTAGAGTAGCACCACCAGTATAACCAAAAAGGTTTAGGACTTTGATTGGCCGTCCGGCACTTTTTATCTTTTCTCTAACCCAGGCCCAATTAGGTTCATTCTCCGGAAAAAGTCCAGTATGCTTGAAGGCTGTGGGTTTGATTAAGAATTTTAAATTACCCATCTCAATAAACCACTCCTTTGGTACGCCATCTTTGCTTCTCCATTTTCCATTATCTCCTTCGCGTAAAAAAGAAGCGTTGGCACCCTTCCAATATTTTTCGTCCAAACCTTTTCGCCACAAAGCTTGCGGATCTGGGCGCCTTAAAACATATTGGCCAAAACGCTCCAATTTCTCCCCGTCTCCACTGTCTAGGAGTTCATAATCTTGGCTAGATTTAGTAATTAAAATTTTAACTTCTTTCATATATAAAAAGATACCACAAATCTTCAAAAAAATCTCTGTTTAATTTTCTGTTATTATTACTACCCCTTGTCTCAAGATTTCTACTTTATCATTTACAATCCTTACTAATGTGGACGGTGGCGAATTTAGGTCCCCAGCATCTTCATAAAAATCCACCGTATCACCAAAATAAGCTTTGGCCTCAGTAATATTCTTGGCTGGTGATAAACCCGCTGGATTGGCAGAGGGGGCAATGAGTGGTCCAGTCTGTTTTAAAGTTTCCAATAGATCTTTTTTATTTGGCCAGCGGAAAGCGCTGCAACCTTCCGGCCGACGTAAATAAGAAAAACGAGGATCATCATGCTTAAATTCCACACTAACCTGACCTGGCCAAAATTTATTTAAAATATTTTTAACATTATCAGTCAGTTCAATACCAAAAATTTTCAGATCATCAAGGGAGGAAATAAGAGTAATAAAACCTTTACCCTCAGCTCTTTGTTTAGGACCAGTAATTCTTTTTACCGCTTTTTCTTGAAGAGCACTGCCAACCAAACCATAAATGGTATCTGTTGCCATTACCCCTATTCCACCATTTTTTAATATCTCGATATTACTTTTGTTCATACACTGTTTTTGTTTTACTTGCCCTTATCTCCATCTCTGACCAAACCTTATCAAAGATATCTATATCAACAGAGCCCGCTTGTCCAGCAACAGAATCAAACAAAGTGCCATAACTTACCTCCCCGTGATCTAAAATTTTATTAGCCACCAAGAGACGGTACCAAAGGTTTTTATAATATTCATGATCCTCGGTGTCATTTTTAACCACCTCTGCTACCCTATTAATCTCCTCCCTTAAATGCTCAGTCTCTATATCAAGCTGCCCAGCAAAAGCTAAACGTTTTTCATGTCCACCATACAAAACAATCTTCTGCCCTTTCTTTACGGCCAATTCTGCATCAAGCTCTTTGTTTTCAAGTTGTTCTTCTAGCATAAATAGTATTGTAATATTTATCTCTCATCAAAACAATAGCTATAAAAAATAACTTAATCAGATAAATTTAAGAGTAAAACTATACATACCCATAGCACAAGTTCCCAGTATTTCTGTTCCAGCAGCCTGAGGTGGAATTTCTATATCAGTTACTCCGGAAGCAGGTAAATTCTTTCGATAATTTAAAGCCGAAATAGATATGGCCGATGAGCAATCATAAGTAGCTTTTGTGGTCATTCTTAAAATAGTCTTTATGCCAGCCTTAGCCACAACTACCCCAGGTGAATAACCACCCTTAGCTGTCATTTCAACAATCTGTGTCTGTTCTCCAGTGGGAGAAACAATCACGTCGGGAACAGGAGCGTCAATAACTTTTTTTTGTGGATCCTCCACCGATGGTGAAAACCCTGCAATCATAATTAATATACCAATCACGATTGCACCTATGACTATTGATGCTGATATTGTTTTTGTATTATTCATAAATTTTAAAAGTTAAAAATTAAAAATTGGCCTTATTACTCCCCAAGCCACCAAACTATTAAGAATATTTACCAGAGCAAAGAGTATAACCAGAAGTCCGGCCCCCTTAAAGAATACCCCGGACCACTTGCTTTTGCCAAGCTCCACTGAAGTAAAACTAATAAGGGCCAAAACTGGTAGAGTTCCTAAAGCGAAGGCCGTCATAGTTAAAGCCCCAAGGAAAAATATCCAAAAGATTAATTCCAAGTGAGAGCATAACCAGACCAACGAGCAAACTAATTATTACCATCATAACAGTATTGAGTGTAAACGCCGAACCAATCAAACCGATAATTCCACCAAAAACTAAAAAAGAAATTAATCGGCCAAGGTGAAACAAAATTTGTGGTTTGTTCTTTTCACCCTCTTTAGCATAATTAGCAGAAACAGATAGTAACAGACCTCCAACAACCGCCAGGCATGATGAAACTGATGCCACTAGGCCAATACCAAAAGCCACTGGTAAGCTAACCTTGTCACTGGTAATTAAATTGGCCAGACCAGCTTTTTGTAGACCAATAAAAACTAAAACAAAAACAATGACGGCTGGTACGGCGTAAATAAATTCTTGCCACTTTGGTTTGAAATCTTTTTTTTCAACAGAAAGTGAGTAACCGTCTTTGGCTAATAATTTTGTGAGTTCCAACGCCAATTCTTCCGGAGCCAATTCTGATATAGTCTCTATTTCTATCTGATGTTTATACTCATCAACTTTTACCCCATGAACAGAAGATGCTTCAGATAAGATACCAGTTATCAGAAGCCCGCAAGCCTTACAATGCATGCCTTGAACATGAAAAATATATTTTTGTGTTTTATTTTCCATCCGCCAAGTATATACCCACCTTAGGGTATGGTGTCAATAATGTAAAATTAGAGGTGATCTGTGGTATCGGCCTCAGCCTCTTCCTTAGTTTTATGAATAGTTCCATCCACGTGATGCGGAGGCATATAGATAGTATAAAGTTTGAGTGGCATATCTCTTGAAGTATTTATCACATTATGAAGAGCGCCAGCCGGCACCACCACAGCAAAGCCATCAGAAATAACTGACTCCTCACCATCAATCACCACCTTCCCTTCTCCACTATCAATACGGAAAAATTGATCGGTATACTCATGTGTCTCTAAACCTATTTCCTCCAAAGGCTTGAGACTCATCACCACCACCTGACCATGCTGTGAGGTATACAAGACTTTTCTAAAGTTCTCATTATTTAAAGTCTCTTGTTCAATATTTTTTACAAATGTTTTCATATGTTTATTTTAAATTAATCTAATAACACACTGTACAAACTTATCATAACACCCTTTTAGATTTTAGTCTTCTTCCGACGATAATATAAAAAAATAAATACCAAGACTAAAATAACCGCTACTAACACTTGAAATACCAACTCAATACTATTCATATTTTTTACAAAAACTTCATGAACAAGCTTTGTTCCGGCATAACCTAAATAAATATAGATGGAATCCCTAATAGCTGAACCAATAAAAGTGGAAATAACAAAAAGTTTAAAATTGACTTTTAATAAACCGGAGCCAACAGAAATCAAAGAGCTAGGCATAATTGGCAAGGCCCTCAAAAAAATCAAAATAACGTAATCACGCATACCTCTGCCCAGATGAGAACCAAAAAATTCAATCTGCTCATGCGTAATACCAATAAATTTACCTATTTTACTAGAGAGTATGTCCTCCAGTTTATCGGCAACATAATAAACCACGCTAGCGCCAAGGGTTTTACCCAAGGCCCCAAGTAAAGCCAAGGTAATAAGGCCATATATTAAATAACCCTGGACTTGAGCTATAGAACCAGCAGCAATCATCACCGATGGTGAAGGAATGGGTGGAATAACCTCCTCGATAAAAGACACAACCGGAGCAAAAAAGGCCAAGTGAATATGTTCAGCATAAGAAATTAAAATTTGTTCTAACTGCACAAACATAAAATTATTTCATTACAGTATACACGCTTGAAAGCTCTAGACCAAGAGCCCAAGCTGAGAAGCCGAGAAGCCCACGCCCTTTTATTAAAGATATTTTTTGTTTGACACTTTTAGCATTTTCATACCAGATAGTGTAGCCCTTGCCTTCTTTCCAATAATGAAAAAAGGGGGCTTGTTCTTCCTCGCTGTAATAGTAATCAGCTTTGTACTTTTTCAAAACATTCTGCATTCCTTCATTACCAATAATTCCAACTCGTTTGCCGTCTAGATGACGCCACTGCCAACAATAAAAAGCTAAACCGAGTGATATCTTTTCTTTAGGAATTTTAGTAAGACTAAAGTCAATCACCTTATTTAACCAGATGTACCCCGTTACTGGACCAGAAGAATTTGGGTCATCATAGGACATAATACTAATAAAGTCAGAGCTTCTACCAAGTCTCCCATAGTCATAAACACCTATTATCCTCTGCCATAAATTATTTGGGTAATCCCCTGGAGTTTCAGACACCTGAGCAATGACCGCTACACTCAACTTTAAATTATTTTTTTGAAAAATTTTATAAGTTCTCTCAATAAACTCTGAAAATTTGTCTCGATAAGAAAGGTCCATCTGTTCAAAATCTATCTGCCAACCGATATAATTAAAATCTTTAGCTTCTAAAACCAAATTATTAATTAGGATATCTTGTTTAGCAGGACTGTCCAGAAACATCTGACTAGTACTTGCACTAAAAGCGCCATTGGTTAAAAGCGGCATCACTTTTATTTTATTTTTTTTAGCAAAAGCTAATAAATCTGGTTTTACCGTTCCTATCAAGTACCCGTTCTTGTCAGCCATATAACTTTGTGGAGCAAAAATATCTATTGAGCCAGGGTGAGCAAAAAAAGATTTCCGCGCATTTGACCCTTCCACATAATAAAATAAACGTTCGTATTTTACCGTGGCTGCTTCTACCTTAACCACCCCCACCGCACCTTTATCCAATGAGGGAAAAAGAAAAACACCAAACAACATTATTCCTAAAAATATTAAATTAAAAAATCTTTTTTGCACAGAGATATTGTAGCATGAAAAAAGGCACCCCAGGTGGAGTGACTTTGGTGGTAAGTTGGGACCTTATTAAACAGTATGGAGGAGAGTTAGTATCTCTATAAGCGACGCTACCAGCGTCGCCAAAGAAACACCGACTATTTTGACATCTTGATTGCTGTAAATATCATGTATATTGCTGCTAGACCTACCAAGTCATACACAATCTTTGCTCCAACCATCCAATTACTAAAAATCCAAGCAACTAGATCAAATCCCCAAATTCCAAATAATCCCCAGTTTAATCCACCGATAATTACAAGAACTATCGCAATCCAATCCCAAGCGTTTAGCCTACTCATTTAATTTATTATTTAATTTAATAAAAGATAAATAAATTTAACGACCTTTGTGTATATTATACATCCACTGTCTAAAGGTCGTCAACATCTATTCCAAAAATACAAAGAGAAAACCTATCTTGTGACAGAAAAAAGACAAGTAAAATTATGAGAGGGTGTTAGAAACTAGCAAAAAATAGCTTATCCTTAAACTAATCGACGAAGCTTGTTTTATCAAAAAAATCACAAAAACAATAGATCTCTTTCCACATCATTAGCATCAGTCCCGCTGGTCTTTCTTTTAATCGCCTTTTGAGTTGAGGCTAAGTAAACCACCTTCTTGCCAAACTTCTTCTCTAAAGAGTCAATCTGCTCATGAACAATTTCAAATTTATTCTTTTGGACACTACCACCAAAGAGATCGTTTTGAGTGACAGCAGAAGAAACAAGGTCATGAAGGGTTACGCCAGCTGTTCGGTACGGAGTACCCTGATAATGAATCTCTTTTAGTTTTTCACCAATCAAAGTTACAATTACCTCTGGAGCGTTAGTTGGTGAATTTAAACTTACCGAACAAGTATGATATTCAAAGTTACTGGTCTTAAGAAAAAAGGAAACCTTTTTAGCAACAAGTTTAAAATGTCTAGCTTTAGTACAGGCCTCCTCGACATGTTTTGATAATTGGGAAAGTAAAAAAATCTTATCATTAGTAGCTGGATGGAAAGTCCTAGTCTTTTGAATTGAAGAATATGCTGTTTTAGGTTCAGAATCTATTTCGATACAATAAATACCATTAAGTTCTTGCCAGATTACTTCATATGGTTTAGATAAATTATTTCTAACCCAAGAAATATCTTTATTAATAAAGTCCAGTGCGGTTTTTATCCCCCTCCTCTCCAAAGACTCTGATGTCCGGGGACCGATTCCCCAAATTTTACCTATAGGGGTTTTAACTAAAAATTCTTTAACTTTATCTCTTTCAATAACTGTTAAACCATTTGGCTTGACCCATTTTGAAGCAATTTTTGCTAGAACTTTTGTTGGAGCCACACCAAGTGAGACAGATAGATCAAGTTCTTCATTTACTTCTTTTTTTATTCTCTCTGCTATTTGTTTATAGCTCATCTTAAGGGGTTGTTCCAAACCAGTAAGATCACCAAAACATTCATCAATACTATATTCTTCCACGTCATCAACATAACGACGGACAATATCAAACATCAAACTTGAATATTTAGCGTAGGATTTATAATCCCCAGGAATAATAATAACTTGGGGAAAATGTTTCTTTATCTGATAGATGGGCATACCGCGCTTAACACCAAGAGCTTTAGCTTCATATGATAAAGCAGTGACAATTCCCCTCTCTTCTCCAGTCACTACTGGCTTACCTTTTAATTTCGGATTCTTGGCGACTTCTACGCCGACAAAAAAAGCATCTCCATCAATATGTAAAATTGTCTTATTTTTAGGAGGCTTATCCATCTACCCATTATAGGTGAACATTTGTTCACTGTCGAATTTTCTGCCCTACGTCGCAGACTCCTCAGGACACTCCATTTTTTAGAAACACAAAATCCTGATTTAAAAATCAGGATTGATGTGTAAAAAATGGGTGGCTAGAGAGAATTGAACTCTCGATACAGGTTCCACAAACCTGAGTTTTACCACTAAACTATAGCCACCATAAGCTTTCTTGCCTCAATATCATAGTGATGAATGAGGTGATGGCAATTGTGACACAGCCAGACCAAATTTTCAACCCTATTATCCCTTCTATCCTTATTTAGATGGTGTCCAGCAAGAACACGTTTATCATTAGTTTTACATAATCTGCAAACGGCCAGAATTTTATTTCTAATTAAAACATCTCGATAGGTAGACCGGCCGTCTTTATAATTTGCATGCTTTTTACCTATAAAGTAAGAGTTTCGCCAGATTGTTTGGCAGGACTTACCACAAAAATATTTTTTACTCTTTGATTTGGCTATTCGAGCCTTTGGATGATAAACGACTTTGCCACAAGTAAAACAAGGGATATTCTCCCCCACTTTTGAGGCGATGTATTTACAATTTAATGAACAATATTTTCCACCACCACTCTTTACCCAAGATGGTTTTGTATAAAAAGGAATTTTACAATTTAAGCATTTAGCAATCATGCCTTAAGTATATCATCAAATAGTTATTAAGACAACTTCTGAATATTTCAGAAATATCAGTGCTTCCCTATTCGTAACTGGGGCTATTTTCCTTAACACCACTTTTATGGGCGGAAAGTCTAGCTAGGGCAAATAAAAGACTAGATAAACGATTTATATAAGCTAAAGTATTTGGAGAGACTTTGACTATACCCTCTTCCACTACCGCCACCACCTGCCTTTCCGTTCTTCTGATCAATGTTCTAGCAAAGTCTAGCTCGGCTGACTCCACACAAACCCCTGGGATAACAAAAGAAGTGATAGGGGGAATTTCTTTTTCTATACCAGAAATCAAATCTTCAACTTCTTTTATTTTCCCCTCATTAACATCTTTATCTGCTCCAGCCACCTCAGCTTGAATAGTAAAAAGATTTTCCTGCATCTCTTGAATGATGTCCGCCGCCCTTTCTGGACCCACGGAAAATAAAGTAATATTTCTTTCAGCTAATTTAGCCTTAACAACTCCTAAAAATGAATTTGCCTCATCTAAAGAACCCAAAGCTTCAGCCACCAAGGAACTTTTAGACATTCTCTGGTCACAATGAAATAAACTTGTTTTACCATCATCTCCACTTTTTGTGTATAACATAATATCTATTATAACACTCTTTTGTGCGCGGGGGGAGACTTGAACTCCCATGCCTGTAAAGGCGCTACCACCTCAAGGTAGTACGTCTACCAATTTCGCCACCCGCGCATGAAGGAAATATAGCTTAAAACTCCTAAAAATTCAACAATAAAAGCCGTAAGGTATTGCTTTTTCGTGCCTTACGGACTGAGATTTTCAGCAGAAAATTGAGGGAGTAGAGAAATAATTTTGTGACGACAAAATTATTATCGTGCAAAGAAAAAGGAATGCCTTACGGCTTTTATTTTGCTTCAACAGGAGCTTCTACCGCCACCTCTTTAGCATTAATGATATTCTTCATCTTTCGGCGAATCTCTTTAGCCGCCTTATCTCGAACATTATAAAGTTTTGATCTTCTAGTTTTTGATTTTCTGACCACTTCTATCTTATCAATGTTTGGTGAATAAAATGGGAAAATTCTTTCTACCCCCACCCCATCAATAACCTTTCTAACAGTCATAGTTCCACCTGCCTCATTACCGTGTTTACGAGCAATCATCAAACCTTCAAAAATCTGGATTCTAGACTTATCCCCTTCTGTAATTTTCTGGTGGACACGCACAGTATCACCAGCTTTTAGGACAAGCTTCTTTCTTTCTTCAATATTTATTGATGAAATTTTCATTCCCGTAATCTAGCACACTTAATAAAAATTCGCAAATTATTTAAAGAAATCTACCGCCTTCTGAAAATCAGCTGGATAAGGCGCCACTATTTTAATGATTTCACCTACTTTAGCCCCTCCTAAAGTAGGTAACTCAAATTCTATTGAATAAGCGTGAAGGGCCAATCTAGAGATTTCTAACGGTGACTTTTTATGAACACCGTATAACTTATCCCCAATTATTCCATGCCCCATGTCCGTAAAATGCACCCTAAGCTGGTGAGTTCTCCCTGTTCTAGGATTAGCCTCAATTAAAGATATTTTATCTTTCCTAGCCAAAGTCTTATAGTGAGTGATCGCTTCTTTTTCTTCTCCCCTTACTTCTTTGCCAGTCGCTCGTTTACGAAAATCACTTTTATTCCTACCAATGGGCAAATTAATTATCCCTTCATCATAACGAACGTTGCCATAAACCACCGCGTGATAAGCTTTTTCTATCTCTCTATCTAAAAACTGCTTCTTAATAAAATCATAAGTCTTCTGATTTTTAGCAATGAGAACTATGCCGGAAGTTTCCCTATCAATCCTATGTACTATTCCCCAACGTTTAATAACTTCCCCTGTCCCAATCTGTAATGGTTCCCCCACATTTTCTGCTTGAGGATATTTTTCCTTAACCCAATCTGTTAAAGTTTCCTCTTTGGTTCGGCCGTCAGCGTGAATAACAAGACCGGACGGTTTATTCACCGCCAATAAATTACTGTCTTCATAAAGAATTGAAACCTCCATGTGGGCGATACAGGACTCGAACCTGTGACATCTTCAGTGTAAATGAAGCGCTCTACCAACTGAGCTAATCGCCCGCTGTGCCCTCGGTAGGAATCGAACCTACATCAAAGCCTTAGAAGAGCTCTGTTCTATCCATTGAACTACGAAGGCAAAAGACTGGCCATGAGAATATAACAGTTTTAGGCTGATGGGTCAACTATTTAAGATGATTATTTTGTAACATCAGAAAATCTGCTTGCTGGTTTTCCAAAAGAGAAATATTTTCCTTTAAAATTTTTTCATTAATAGTTTTTACTGGAATAGTTGAGAAATCAATCTTTGGTTCAAAATATCCGCCCGCTATTTTATCACTTAGATATATCTGCCAAGAGAAAATAGTCAGTGAAGTCAAGCCAACGGCAAAGACCAGAACAGCAATCTTCCAATCCCTCACATAATATACCGGCCAAGCAACTGATGACCTAACCTCTGGGACGTTTAACTTTTTCTTAAAAAGATTTTTAAAATTTATTTTAATCATTTTATTTTAAGTTTAGCGACAGAAAAATCCAAGTCTGCTGACCAAATAACCTTATTACTCGCCCCTTCACCAGCTGAAAGTATCTCAGAGCTAGAATTAAAAGAAACCCCGCTTAATAAAGACACCTTTGGTAAACTCTCAATCGCTAGCAGAAAATTAAAAACATTATTCCAACTTCCTGATATATTGAATCTGTATCTGATAGAGGAAACAACTTCCGACGTTGGTAGTCCTGAAATTGCCTCATAATCTAACGTCTTCTTCTGAGTAACGTTCATTTTTTTTGCTAAATCTTCTAAATATTTAGTAAACTCCACTGTCTCAGAATCACCTGGCCCCACAAAATATCCGATCAATTTTTCTCTATCAAGTTTGGTACTGGAAACAGAGTCCTTCAAAGTCAGCTCACCTTCTCTTTTTTGGGAAGAAATCTCTAACTGTTTAATCTTATCATTGATACTAACAATTTTATTCAAGAGAAGATTGGTAAAGATAAAAGATAAAACCACCACGCAGACAAAAACAACAATGGACACAATTAATATTTTTTTAGAGTGAATTAATCTCATAATGTAATTTTGATATTTAAGGTAAATGAGATATCTCCATCCTTGGCAAAATCAGACACAGGAGACACAATATCTATAAAACCAGATTTTACCTTTAAATCTTCTATAAATTTTACCAACCCTTCCCTATTTTGGGCCACACCACTAACCAAAAACTGGCCTTGTTGTTTGTCAAAAATGCTAAAGGATAATTTAGTAATCTCAATACTAGAATTTTTATTCTTAATTATTTTATTAAAATAAACCGAAGGCACAAAATTATTTTTTTCATACAAATCTACCGCTCTCATCTCTTCTAACGTCTGACTAACTATCTGGTTAGCACTTTCGCCAATATTCTCCTTGTTCTCAGCGCTGATAAATGACTTGAATTGTTCAGCTACTATCTGATCTTTTTTATTAACCGCAAAATAATAAGGAACGACATAGGCTAAAAAGAAAAGACCCAGGAGCGAACAAATAAAAATAGAAACAGAATATAATCTAACTAAATAATCTATTTTTATAACCCTTTTTTGTTTTTCTGTAATTAAATTAGCCATAAATTAAAATAAACTAAGTCCATTAATTACCGCTAAATCTTCTGAATCCACTAGACTTATTTCTGGGGTATGAGTGTTTATGTCAAAACTATTAGCCCAAACATTAGCAACATCCACCTTCATATTTAGATTCAGTGATAAATATTTGTCAAAACCAACAATTAAAGAATCTCGCCCACACAAAATAACTTTGTCCACTTGGCCGGTCACATCCTCTCTCTGATTACAGTAAGATATAAATTTATAAATCTCATCTTTAATTGCCGAGATAGTATTTATAAAATAAGAAAATATTTCCACATTATCTAAATTTTCACTATACAATTTTTCTTTTTTAATTTTCAAAGCTTCTTCCGGAGAAATCTTAAAATATCTAGCTAACAGATCTGTAAAAGTAGACCCACCAAAATTTATAGATGAAGTCTGACAAACTATTCCATAAATAACCAATGACAAAACTATATTTGCTTCCCTAATATTAGCTATAACAATCACCTGCTGGTTAGAGTCTCTGATCACCGCTTTAGCCACATTATTTGACTCCGGGCTAAAAAAAATTGGAGCTAAACCAGCAAGCTCAAAAACTGACTGCAGTTCTTCTATTATTTTAAGGGGGGCCACCGAAACCACCACCTCCATACCATTCTTTGTTTTAGAATTAGGAACAATGTCATAGTCAAAAACCGCTTCTTTAGAAGACAATGGAACATTTTCCTCTATTTTAAAATCTAAAATATCATGAATTTCTTTAGGCTCTAAAATGGGTAAGCTGGTTTTAAAGATATAAGTTTTTTCTTCTGGTATTGATAATCTAACAAAATTTACTTTAACCTTCTTTTTAAGATCAACTAAAGCCTTAACAACTAAATCTTTTTTAACTATTTCCCCATTAAGCACAGCATCAGACGGTAATGGGATAACTCCATAAATATCTGGCAAAACTCCCTGTTCAGTATTCTTGGTGAGCATATAAGAAATACCGGTAGATAAAATTTCTACTGAGACAGATGGCATCTCTAAAAATCTTGGAGGGGTAAATAATTTTGAGTATGATACTTTATTGGACATTTTTTTACCTACCCACCGTAGTGAAAACACACAAGCAGGTCTCCATACATTGTAACATCTTTTGGAAAAGAATTAAACGAAATTTCTTTTTCTTGAAAATTAATTTGCCTTGGAACCTGGTTCCACCTCATCACTAACTTCAAAAAGAGAGAACGGCTTATCTCCTCCCCCAGTAGCTAAGAGCATACCGTTGCTTTCTAACCCCATTAAAGGCCTAGGTTCTAAATTAGTCACAAAAGTGCATTTCTTATTTATCAAGTCTTCAATCTGTGGAAAATATTTAGCAATACCAGAAACTATCTGCCGTGGACCAGCTGGTTCAGCAAAATCAACTGAGAGTTTTAGAAGTTTTTCTGACTTTTCTATTCTTTCAACACTCAAAATTTTACCAACTTTTATTTCTACTTTCTTAAAATCTTCATACTTTATTTTAGGGGCTTCAACAACTACAACCTCATTTTCTTTTTTAATATTTTCTTCAGTCATATTATTTTTGATTCTTTTTGTTTAAATAACTTTGTAAAATTATAGCCGCCGCCGAAGCATCCAGCATCTTATTCTCTCCAGTAATCTGACTTGCTTGAACTGAAGTCATAAATTCTGGTTCAAAGATTACCTGGAAACCCATTGTTTCCAACTGTTTACGAAAACCATCTATCTTCCACATGATGGTGTTTATCTGACCTTTATAGTCCCTTGATTCCCCCATCACTACTACCTCCACAACGTTCTTCATACACAAATCTACAATTTTCTTTAGTAATTCACTATCATTTACCAAAACCTCCCTGGGAAAAGCAAATTTTCCATCTTCATCTGACACCGCTATCCCCACTCTTTTCTCCCCAAAGTCTATCCCTAAATATTTCATCCTTGTATCTTACACTATTTTAAGGTGTTTGATAAACCTCCCTAAAGGGAATATAATAATTTAGCAAAGTGTTTATTAGATTTTAATTATTAAAAATATGAACCCATTAATAACAGCCACACAAAACTTAGCCGATGTTAACGGAGCGGTAAACATATCTCCGAAAATTCTTATTCTACTAGCAATTTTTATTCTCTGGTCCCTTATCTGGAAAGCCTTGGCCTTATGGAGAGCGGCCCACAGAGAAAGTAAAGTTTGGTTTGTTTTATTCCTCATCATTAACACCGCTGGTATATTAGAAATAATCTATTTACTCACCACTAATGGACAGAGTGAAGACAAGCCTCGAATAATAAACCCTATCGCTCCAGAAAAGTTCACCCCAAGCCAAAACCAAAATTTATCTTAGGTTCTGTTTGTTGTTAATTTCAAATATGCAACCAGCCACCAAACTCCAAATGAAGAGCTGGTTTTACACGTCATTACTCCCCTATACAATACCAGTGATCCTCTTCCCCTGTTCCAAGAATACTTTCCTTCTCCATATAAATTGACCACGAAGAATAACCCGCTTTGGGAAAATTCAAATCCATACCATCATAATAAAATTCTAGGAAGTAAGATCTCATTGGTTTACCCCCACAAAAAAGATTAAAATCATTTTCGCCATATAAAGATGATCCTGTAACGTAAGGCGTTCCATCAGGAAAGAGATAATGCTGAGATGGAGGCTTTGAAACAGAAGGTATATACTTACCAGGCACCAACACATTTTTCAAATAATCTATACCGTTATATTGAGCACCATCCACCCCCTCATTCGGATAAACTCCATGATCCGTCTTGTAAAGTTCAAAGGCTACTTTCAGTTGATTCATCTCCTGAACAATCTTAGCCGCTTCAGCTTTTTTTCTGGCACTAGTTAGACTCGCTATCACAATACTTGAAAGCAAGCCGATTATAGAAATAACAACAAGTAGTTCAATGAGAGTAAACCCTTTTTTATTTGATTTATTTTTGCAGTTTTTTTCCATATACATAGACATTGTATAACACTAAGAAATCATAGCAAGAAATGTTATCCCCTTTCTTAAGCTATAATCAATTTGTTGAAATCGCAATCGTGGTAAGGGTTACAACTATTACTCACCTATACAATACCAGTGGTCATTATCCTCCCCAGCAGTTTTGATTATTTCAACATCAAAAGTATTATCAACTGTGTAATAACCGACCCTTGGAAAATTTAAATCGTGGTCACCGTTGTAAAATTCTAATAAATAGAATCTGAGTTTCTTCCCACCACAAGTAAAATTATAGGGGCTAGGACCTTCATCATTATACAAATATTTACCTGTAGCCCAAATTGCTGGTGAATAAAGTAAAGTGGGATGTCTTGTTGCGGGGTTTGAAATAGAAGGTATATATTTACCAGTAACTAAAACACTTTTTAAGTAATCTATACCCAGAGTTGTATAAGAATCAAGAACCCCATCTGGATACTTCCCATGATCAGTCTTGTAAAGTTCAAGAGCTATCTTAAGCTGATTCATTTCTTGAACAATCTTAGCCGCTTCCGCTTTTTTCCTGGTACTAGCTAGACTCGCTATCACAATACTTGAGAGTAGCCCAATTATGGCTATAACAACAAGGAGTTCAATGAGGGTGAAACCTTTTTTATTTGATTTATTTTTGCAGTTTTTTTCCATATTACTTTATCAGACCAGATTTCTGAGCTTCTTTCACCTTATCAAAAAGAGCTTCGCCTATTAGACCCTGGTCTCTGTATTCTTGTATGATTTTAGCGTTAAAGTTAGTTACTTTGGGTATTATAAATCCACCAAAAACAAATCTATAAAAAATAAAGATCGTCAGGATAACCACAATAATAATTGTCCAAATTAAAAAAATATTCGCCTGTCTTTCATCTTTCACCCAACCCCTCTTAATCAGAAAATTAACCATAGAAAACCCGCCAGAGCTTCCATGTTGGGCTCTATAGATTTTATTAAAATCTTTTTCTTGTTCGAATTCTACTTCCATATATATATTGTATAACACTATGAAACTACAGCAAGAAACATATCCACATAATAAAATTAGGCAAAGTTAAGAAAGACAGAAATTTGGACAATTATTAACCTTGCTCAACAACATCCTTTTGCTCATTAAAGTAACCCTCCGCCTATTCTGATTCTGTTCCCTCACCGTCATTCCAAATCTGACAAACCTCAGTATCTGGCTCATCAGTACAATCAGTTTCCGGTCCAGTCAGGGCTCGGTTGTAAATACGAACATCGTCAAGAGAACCATTAAATGGGCTGTCCGAATAGGTTGCTCTCATACCAAGAGTTAAAAATGGTCCATCAGCATCTATGACATCAGTACCCAGACCAGTTGCGGCTGTTTTTAAATCTCCATCAATCCATAAACTGGCGTCTCCAGATACATTGATTGCCAATACACCATAATGCCAAGCCCCATCTCTCAATCCGGGTAGACGTCCACTATCTGGTGACCAGCTTCCACCGGTATTAGCGTTTAAACTGAGTAAATTATCAATAAAACCAAACTCAACTAGACCATCAGTACTTCCCCAATTAATCATACACTCCTCAAAATTAGATCCTGAAGTCTTAAACCATAAAGAAATGGAAAAAGGGAGAGGTAGACCCTTAAAAGTAGTAGCTGAAATATAATCGCTACTCCCATTCAAACCTAATGCCCCACCAATCACCCCACTCGAATCAGCAGTACACGTTCCCGACCCGTCATTACCTTTAGTATCCTCAACGGTTGAACAATCAGCATCGTTCATTAAATAGTGTGCTACAAGTCCATCACCCAGAGTACTTCCTGTTTCTTCTCCTCCCGCCCCCGCCTCCTTCCCTAGAACAATAGTCTGACCCAGTTCAGCATATTCAGCTTTTAAACTGATAAGACCAGTGGTAGAGCCTTTGATCACTTGGTAACCAGTATAATCCGTAGTAGTAGCTAGAGGGTCTTTAGGGATAGCGGCTAGGTAGGTAGGGGCGAGGACAGAGAGATCGATTAGTCCAGAACAAGTTGGATCAGTGGTACCATCACCAGTATCACAGATTTCAGTCAGGGAACCGAGGACAGAAGTAGGATAGCTACCGTGATCTATATAATACTGCTGTAAGGCACTATTGATCTGTTTGATATCAGATTGTCTCTGGGTGTTACGAACGGTAGCTATCTGTCTACTAGGGTTGATGGCAACTATGACGATACCAGCGAGGATGGCGATGATACCTACTACCAGGAGGATTTCGAGTAATGTAAAACCTTTTTTATGAGACATATTTTAGTGATTAAAAATAATAAAACTACTGTGCCAGTATAGCATAGTAGTTTTAGTAAATGTATTGGCGGAGGATATGGGATGACGCTCCCGATTTCTTAAATTGTAATCAATTTGTTGAAATCGCAGTCATAATGATGACTCCCATTTTATTCAAGAATGAAATGATTGATTATAAAATGCAGTCCTGGTGAGGATTGGAACGGTTTTAAAAGAGAACACGTAAACACATAGCTTATTCCTTAGTGCTTATAAACTCACCTCCTGTTGGGATACCAGTACCTTTAAAATACACCAGATCTTCAGGCACTAGATTATCTTGGATTCCAAATTTATCAGCGAGACTTTTTATAGAATAGTAAAAAATATAATAATGTCTTAGTAAATCTAAACTTGGATCGTCCTTAATATTTTTCACCCAATGTTCTTGCTGTCCAGGCAAAATAACGTCTAGCAAATGATAATCCACAGTTCCATCTTCTTTGGTAAAAATAGTGATGTTATTAAGCCCAAATATATCCATCATCAAACCAGTCTTTTTCGTAAATTTAATAATCTTAGTCAAAATCTCCTTGATAACCTCAAGGTGTTTTTCATCTAGAGAACCATCGTCAAAATCTGATAAAAAATTCCTATCAACAAACCCTTTGGCTAAATCTAAGGCTTTTGGAACATCTCCAGCGTCACGAAATTCATCCCAAATAATTAGGCTAGTACTGAAGTCATCAGTCTCATATTTTTCTGGGTCCATCAATTCTTTAGCCTTAGTTTGGGTTTCGGCGATTGTTTCAATTTCAAGGACTGAACCTGAACTAAGCCCCTCAATTAATGTCCGAAACTCCCCACCATCTTCGGTCTCATTAAATATTCTTAATAAAATATCCTTAGTGACTGGAATCTTAACCCTAAAAACTCCATTTCTTAGTAGGTGTTCTTGACCAAAAACTTCAGCTAGATCCTTTTCAAGTTCCTTGTGTTCTTCTATAATCTGTAATTGTTTTCCTTCTCTATCACGAGATGTCTTAATCTCTAACAACTTAAGGATTTGGAATCTTACATCATCAATACTTACCTTTATTATTTTTCTATCACTTCCAGGAGTTTCAAATACCATTTTGTCTGCACCGATACCAAGCAACTTTAACCCGAACCCTTTTAATGGTTCGCTTCCAATAGCTTCCTGAACAATCCCTTCAAATTTTTCACCATCCATAGGATTAGAGTATAACAAAATTACAAAACATAAAATAGCTTTAAATCATTAGCGGAGGAGGTGAGAATTTCTCCCTCGGCTTAAACTTTTTCGTCAAAAAGTTTTGCCTGGGCACCGGCTCACGGTTTTGTTTGCCAACAAAACATCGTTCCGCCGTTCGAATCTCACACAGAAAGTATTCAGATACTTTCCTCTCCTCGCGCATAAAAAAATCACGCTGTTTCCAGCGGATTTTTAAATGCGGAGGAGGTGAGATTCGAACTCACGGCACCCTTGCGAGCGCGACAGTTTTCAAGACTGTTCCTTTAAACCACTCAGGCACTCCTCCGTTACTAGAGCATAATTACATAATTATACGTTATTTTCAAGCTGAATAGAATTCAAGCAATCCAAGTATTTGATTTTAGATTGGCACGTGCTACACTTTGATTATTATTAATTAACAATAAACATATAGGCATGGATAAAATTAATGGAATAGATAGTGGGATGGAAAAATTGACAGCCAGAGACCGGCTTATAAAAAGTGGTATTGCGGAAATGGTTCTTGAGGGTATAAAAAGGGCAGATCCCTTACGCGATAGCATAGAATACAATATAGACGAATATGATTTTACAGTTGAACAAGAATTATATTTAGACCCTAAAACTAACAACAAAGAGTCTCAGATAAGTATTAATATTACCAGGTTAGACTCTTCTATACCAAATACAGCTCCCCAATTGAGCCTAGCAAGCAGTGTTAGGATTTTTAAAGATGGTACTTTTGGCGCAAGCAACACGGAGCCCTTAACATCAGAACAACTAGCTGAGATTCAGAATATCTTAAAGGAACAAGCCCAATCAGGAGAAACACAGAGAATCCAAATTACCATGGAACAATTCGAAAAACTGCCAGATGGGACAGAACTAATAAATAGGGACGGGAAAAAAGTAATAAAAGGAGTAGATGATATTGACGATGGACGTATAAAAACTTTCTTATATTTCGTCTTTCTACAAGATGATGAAAACCTAGCTAAAATCCAAGAAGGTTTAAACGGAACTAGGTAGCCTTAATTTAAAAATAGAATATTTGACAAAAATAATGTTCCGTGCCATACTCCATTTTAGATTTGGTTATTTGAGTTGTTTGTTACAGGACTAAGAAAGGGTTGTGTTGTGAGCGAAACTGAAAAAAGTTACAAGGTCTTCGTCGCTGAACGCTATCCTTCCTTCCATCGTCTTTGGCCGAAAATGCTGGAAATACTGGCCCCCAAAGTGAAGGTGAACATGATCTTTGTGGATACTCTCCAGGCGACTAAGGAGACACTCAACAAGGACCTGTTCAGCTTCGACCTGATTGTTATGGGTTGTTGTTTGGAAGGTCAGAGTCCTAACACCATGAACCTGGTAAAAATGGCCAGAGAACGTGGTTATAAAGGGCCAATCATTGCCGTTTCTTGCGTCTGTTCTTATTTAGAACTACTTGTTGCCCAAGGAGCAAATCACGTGAGTGATAAAAAGGATGTCGTGGAAAATATCCTGCGTCTTCTCGAGGGCCAACAAGCAAACACATAAACAATCACTCAAACGTAAAACCGCCCCAGGGTCTTAGGGGCGGTTTTTTTATTCTTATTTAATTTCCTTGTTCACTTTATGCCCACCAAATTTATTTCGCATTGCGGAAATAAGTTTACCAGCGTAAGATGGTTTAGACCTAGAATCCTCTCGAACCTTTAAGGCATTTGTAAGGCTGGGCATAGTGTGTTCACCCAAAAGTTTTTTCATCTCCTCTTCTGTTTCCCCTTTTGGCACCTCGCCAGATATAGCGTCCAGATAACCATCTTCATTATAAGCCTCTGCCAACCAAGTCATAAGCTTGCTGTCCACAATACTACCGTGTGAATAGACTTTTGATACTTCTTTTAAATCAATATTTAAATCAGAATTTTTTATTGCTTCGAAGCCCTCCCCTAAAGCAGACATCATCCCGTACTCTATGCCGTTGTGAACCATTTTTACATAGTGCCCCGCCCCAGAACCACCGAGATATGCAAAACCATCTGGCAAAGCCAAATCTTTAAAAATATCTTTTATATAATCAAAACTTTCCTTATTCCCACCTATCATAAGACAGGCTCCATTCCTGGCACCACCCATTCCTCCAGAGGTTCCGCAGTCCATATAACTTATGCCCAGACTTTTTAAACTAGCGTATCTCTTTTGTGAATCCTTATAATAAGAATTTCCACCATCCACCACAATATCTCCCTCCTTTAATAGCGGAGTAAGTTCTGACAATACCGCATCAAGAGCTTCGCCAGCATTTACCATGAGCCAAACTATTTTTCTTTCCGGTAATTTTTGAACAAGTTCAGAAATAGACGCAGAAGGAATGGCCCCAAGCTTGACTGGCTCCTCCATTTTTTCTTGAGTTCGGTTAAAAACCACCACCTCATATTTATGATCAAGTAAATTAAAAACCATATTAGAGCCCATTCGGCCAAGACCAATAAAACCGATTCTTTTTACGATTTCCATATTATATTATTTTTCTTATTCCAATCTGCGAGTTCGGCTGGGCCAGAACTACCAACTGGATACTTATAAACGATTAAATCCTTCTTTTTTATTTTATCTACTATTTTCCAAGCTAACTCAACTTCATCATTACGAACAAAAAGGGCTCTCTCTCCTAAAATTGCCTGTTCTAACAACACTTCATATGCCTCCGGGGTGTTTGAACTGTGATCACAATGATGGCAATAATTCATGTCTACTGTTTGTACTTCAAACCCCTGGCGTACAGATTTGGAATTTAATTCAAAAGAAAAACCTTCATTCGGCTCAATCCGGATAGTCAGATAATTACTATCAGATGGACAAGACTTGGCCAAAAGGCAATCCACTGGTTTGAACCTAACATGAATTACGGTTTCTTTTTTATTTAGATTTTTACCCGCTCGAACAAAAAACGGCACCCCTTTCCAACGTTTGTTATTCACTGACAATTTAGCAGCAAAAAAGGTCTCTGTCTTTGAACCAGGCTTCACCCCCTTCTCATTTTCATAACCATCATACTGCCCCATTAAAATGTCCGTGACTTTTGTTTTCTTTAAAACTTTTACCTTTTCATCTCTCAAGTATTCTCCAGAAATAAACTTTGGGGACTCCATAGCCACAAGTGAAAGCATCTGCAAAGCATGATTTTGCAGTATATCCTTAACCGCTCCATATTTATCAAAATAATTACCTCTATTTTTTATACCAAAATTTTCATCACAAATAATCTGAACGGAATCAATGTTTTTATTATTCCACAGTGGCTCTAATATTCTGTTAGTAAAACGGAGTAAGGCAATATTACCCACCAACTCCTTGCCTAGATAATGATCTACTCGATAAACATTTTCCTCTAAAAAAACCCCGTCTATCGTTTTATTTATCTCCTTAGCAGAACGTAAACTATTTCCAAAAGGCTTTTCATACAGCACCCTCTCCCATTTATTATCCTTACTGTTTACCAGGCCAACTTTAGCTAAATTTATAGTGGCCGCCTTAAAATGCTCTGGCAGGGTGGCTAAATAAAAAAGTCTATTACCTGATAAATTATTCTCTGCTTCGACTTCTTTGATTTTGTCCCGTAGGCTTTCAAAATCCTCTGACTTATCAAAATCTAATTTCTGATAATGGGCACTTTTACAAAGTTTCTGCCAAACAGCCTCTTCTAAATCTTTTATATTCTTCTTGGCTTCATCTAAAATAGACTGTATTGTCACCTCAGAACGGGCCACTCCAATAAGTGACACGTGAGAAAAGGTATTCAACTTAAGAAGCTTATAAATAGAGGGGATGAGTTTAAGTTTGGCCAAATCTCCGGTCACACCCATAATAATAAAAGTGAAATTTTTATCTAAATTCATTTTGGCATTATACCACTAAAATAATTTATGCTATAATTCGGACATGAAAGAGTCCTTGAAGTGGCAAGCACCAGAATATCATCACTATGAAAGAAGTACGGACTGGTTTTGGGCTGTAGGCATCATCACTTTATGCATGGTGGTATTAGCTTTTGTCTTTCATAATGCCTTGTTTGGTATTTTAATTATCTTATCTGCCGGAATTTTGATCTTTTATGTTCTCCGCCCACCGAACGATGTTACTTATGAGATAAACCAAAGAGGAATAAAGGTGAATGATGACTTACACCCATATTTAACCATTGAGTCTTTTTGGATAGAAACCAGACAAGGTGAACCAAAAATAATCCTGAAGTCAAAGAAAAATCTCCTACCTTATATCATAATCCCCGTCCATGATGATGATGTGGATGAAATGAATGATATTCTACGTGAATTCCTAGAAGAAAAAGAACTCACCGAACCATCTTCTCACAAAGTTATGGAGTATCTGGGTTTTTAATTGTGCCCCTGGCAGGAATCGAACCTGCATTTCTCCCTTCGCAGGGGAGTGTCCTATCCATTGAACGACAAGAGCAATTAAAATACATTAACACAGGAAGAGTAAAAATAGAAGTAATAAAAAAACATCCTGATATCTCAGGATGTTTTTTTATTTAAATCTTATTTTGAAGCTTTAGCCAACATTTTGGCTAGACGGCTTTTCTTTCTGGAAGCGGTATTCTTGTGAATCAAATTTGTCTTACAAGCCTTATCAATAGCTTTAAAAGCTTCTGGTAGTAAATCTGAAGCTTCTTTTATATTCTTAGCAACAACTGATTTCTTTATCTTTTTAATGATATCAGAAATAGCATCTTTCCTCTTTAGGTTAAAGACAGCTTTGTGTTTGGATGCTCTCAGGGCTTTTTTAGCAGATGATGTTATTGGCATTTGTTTACTTAATTAATTTAATATCGTTTGTACAAACTATCACACAGTTCCTGAAAAAGCAATATACTAGAGCTTTTAAGTAAAAAATGTATAATTAAACCATGATCACAAGAATCACCGGAGAAATAGTCCACAAAGCGGAAAAGTTCATCATTATAGAGACAAACGGCATTGGCTATAAAGTCTACGGAACCACCGAGCTCATAAGTAAGACCAAAGACGGTGACACCACCAAAATTTGGACTTATTTAGCGGTTCGGGAAAATGCCTTGGATCTTTATGGTTTTGCCAATAAAGAAGAACTGGATTTTTTTGAATTACTAAACACAATATCGGGTATCGGGCCAAAAACCGCCTTAGGGGTTTTGAATGTCGCCTCTGTCTCTTCCCTTCGTAAAGCTATCTCTACCGGTGAAACCGCTCACCTCACAAAAGTTTCCGGACTTGGTAAAAAAATGGCTGATAAAATTGTTCTGGAGCTTAAAGGCAAACTAGGTTCCTATGAAGAAACAAACCTGGGCATGAAAGAAGAGATAGATGCCTTGGAAGCTTTGAAATCTCTCGGCTATTCTCACAAAGAATCCAGAGAAGCTCTTCAGGAAATTGATAATTCAACACCACTCTCTACCAGCCAGAAAGTAAAAGCCGCCCTGAAACATTTAGGAAAATAAAATGGAAAATATACTACTAAAATTTAAAAAACTTATTCCTAAAAATATTTTGACCTTCTTCTTGCCCGCTTATCATTATCTACTTGCTCTTGTTGGTGCCCTTATTTACCGTTTCCCTTCTAGAAAAATAAAAGTTGTGGCCATTACTGGAACTAAAGGAAAAACTTCTACTGTAGAATTTGTAAACGCCATCTTAGAAGAAGCAGGCTTTGTAACCGCCCTGACTGGAACCCTCCGTTTTAAAATAGGATCTCAGTCAAGACCAAATATGTACAAAATGACTACGCCTGGCCGTTTTTTTATTCAGAGATTTTTAAAACAAGCGGTAGATGCTCACTGTGATTATGCGGTGATTGAAATGTCCTCTGAAGCCTCCAAACAATACCGCCATAAATTTATTGACCTGGACGCTTTGATTTTTACTAATCTCGCGCTAGAGCATATTGAATCCCATGGTTCGTATGATAATTATCTGCAAGCTAAATTAAATATTGCCAAAGCCCTAGAAAATTCTTCCAAGAAAGATAAAATTATTGCAGCCAATATTGATGATAAAGAGGGTCATAAATTCCTGGCAATAAATGTAGAAAAAAAAGCTCCTTATTCTCTAAAGAACGGTGAGCCGATGGTTTGTCACAGTGAAGGGACAGATTTTACGTGTGAAAACGTTAAAATATACTCCAAGTTAATTGGTCAATTTAATGTTTATAACATGTTGGCCGCCATTGCCTATGCTCGAGCCTTGGACATTCCTATGGAAGTTATAAAAACTGGCTTAGAAAAAGTTACCGAGATAAAAGGCCGAGCTCAAAAAATAAAAAATGATTTAGGGATTGAGATTCTGATAGATTATGCTCACACTCCGGATTCTTTAAAAGCTCTTTACTCATCCTTTCCGGGCAAGAAAAAAATCTGTGTTCTGGGTAACTGCGGTGGTGGCCGGGATAAGTGGAAAAGAAAAGAGATGGCTTTAATCGCGGAAGAATATTGTGATCAAATAATTCTGACAGATGAGGATCCTTATGATGATGACCCATTGGAGATTGTAGAGAGTATGGCCAAAGAATTAAAACGTAAAGAACCAAAAATAATAATGAGTAGACGGGGTGCTATTGCTGAGGCGCTTAAAAAAGCTAAGGCTGGAGAAGTAGTCTTAATAACTGGTAAAGGAACTGACCCCTACATTGCCCGCCAAGACGGCATCAAAGAACCCTGGAGTGATGCTAGGGTGGCCGAGGAAGAAATAGCTAAATTACAGTAACCGCTTTTGAACCTTAACACCACAAACCAACATGCCTGAATTACCCGAAGTAGAAACCTTAAAGCGTGAGCTTAATAAAAGTTTGACCAGCCTCACTATAAAAGAGGTGCAGATTTTATGGAGCAAGTCTGTCTTGCCTCTATCCCCCTCCCTATTTATAAAAAATCTAACTGGAGCAAAAATTATTGGGCTGGATAGACGAGCTAAAATTTTAATAATAAATCTGAGCAAAGAAAATCATTTAGCATTTCATTTAAAAATGACAGGCCAACTTATCTTTGTTCCTAAGCGTGGTGAAACAATTTCTGGCGGCCACCCTACAGCAGACGTTCAAGCTCCAGGTAAACATACCAGAATTATTTTTACTTTTACAAACGGTGACCATTTATACTTTAATGATCTTCGTAAATTTGGTTGGTCTAGATTTATAAATAAAAAAGAACTCCAGGCTCTTACTAAAAATATTGGCCCAGAACCTTTAACTAAAGCTTTCACCGAAAAATATTTAATTGAAATTTTTAAAAAATATCCAAACCGCACAGTGAAACAAATATTACTGGACCAAAACCTCATTGCGGGTATTGGAAATATCTATGCAGATGAAGCCTCTTATCTAAGCGGAGTTCTACCGATGAAGAGAGTCAAAGACCTAACTCAAAAAGAAATAACGGAGTTACATAAAAATATCATTGGCGTATTAAAACTGTCTATCAAGTATAAAGGGACTTCGTCCAAAAACTACCGCCGGAGTGATGGTTCGCTGGGTGGTTTTGTCCCCTATCTCAATGTTTACGGCCGACACCATGAAACCTGTAAAAAGTGCGGTTCTGTAATTCAAAAAATAAAACACGCCGGCCGTGGCACACACTACTGCCCCACCTGTCAGAAGTAGTGGCGGTTTCTCCAAAAAACTATTTAAATTATTTGGTCCTCGCGTCTTTTGACCGGCCTTATGGGCGACAGGACCGGTCTCAAAACCAGACACAAAAAATTTAAATGTTTTCTTGAGAAACCTAAACATGTTACGTTCCCGTAAAGGCCCAGATTGTTTGATTTTAAAATGTCTGGTTGAGGCTTACTGTTGCCGACCCGAGGACTTTTAAAATTAAATAATCTGGGTCTTGGAGGGATTGAAGCTTATATATTCAAAATCCTAAACAAGGCCACACCAAAAGAAACAGAAACATTTAGAGATTCTTTAACTCCCTGCATAGGAATCTCCGCAATAACATCTGCTAGTTTCAAAATCTTTTTATTAACCCCATCTACTTCCGCCCCTAAAACAAAAACTATCTTAGATTTTTTATTTATTTTTATCGCCTTATAATCCACAGAATTTTCTGCCTGTTCCACCGCAATTATCTGATAGCCTTCTTTTTTAAGTTTCTTAATTGCCCCCAAAACATCTTTTTCATATTTCCACGGCACACTTTTTTCTGCGCCCAAAGACACCTTGGCAATATCTTTCCTCTCCCGACCAAATCTATCCACTGGTGTTGGTGTGGTTCCACCTAAAATAATCTGTCCCACTCCCAGAGCATCAGCCGTTCTAAAAATAGACCCCACATTAAAGGTACTGCGGATATTATCTAGAATCACAATTGTTTCCATTTTATTTTTCATCATCATCAAAGTATTCGTAAAAAGTCAGAACTGCCACTGTAAATAGTATCAACCAAAACATTAACTCCTCCACAGGAAATCTGACATCTAATATTCTTATCCAACCAATAAACTGCTTACTTGGAAAGTTCCACCAACCAAGTTTTAGCGCGGTTATCTCGTATACAGATGTTAGAAAGAAAAAATAGGCCGCTGTTTCAAAAAAGCGTAAAATGAGTTTTGGGTGTTTAATAAAATGAAGGATCGACGGTATTAATATCAAGGTAATACCAAAACATAAATAAAAATAAGGAATGTACAATAAGTTTGGAACTATGTAATAAAGCCCCAGGAATACAATAATCACTAATAAGAGAAGAACAAAAAGAAATTTTAAATGTGGCTCGATTACTTTGTTCTTTAAACGGCGGTCCATAAAATATTCATAGAAAGTTACTACGCAGTAAACATTCATAATAGCCCAAAAGATAACCTCAATACTGACAAAATTAAATAGCCTGAATGGAAGTATTGAGTTAGGAATAAGCCACTGCCCTGTCAGGTGGGCAATGTAGTCAATAATTATTATGGAAGGAATGCCTAAGATTAAAGAAAAGATAATTGATTTTTTAAAATATTTTGGGTTTCTTAAGGTTAAATATAAAGATGGAATTCCAAAAAAGACTATTATCGAGCCAAAGGCGTTTATTTTTAGTAGATAACACAAAAATGCTCCAATAATTGGATAGGCTAGTAGTATTAGAAGATCATCCCTTTTATTCATATTCATAAATATATCATTTAAAGATAAATATAAAAAGTCTTACTCCAAGAAACTTTTAAAAAATAACGAATTGGACATTTGAAGTTTTTTTTGTTATATTTTTCCCATTCCCTGAACCAAATTCTTTGGTCGGGTGAACATTAGTTATAGCCGCCCATAGCTCAGCTGGTAGAGCAGCTCCCTTTTAAGGAGAAGGTCGCAGGTTCGATTCCTGCTGGGCGGACATTAATAAAAGCGCGAGGGCGTCTTTTTTAATGTCCCCAACAATAAATTTTTGATAACAAATTCTTCCGACAGGTTAATCTTAGTAAGATTATAATATTCTATATTATTTGCGGTAATTAAAAATGGTTTTTTGATAGTTCCGTTCTCTAACAAGAGAGCCATCTTTCCGCATTGAATTTTTGAGTCGCCTCCCGGAAAGGACCTGAAAGGAAAAGTGCTCTCAGTTGCTCTCTGAGTAAGATGTATCCCTCCCTGAGAATATCTCAAAGAAATCTCCCTCGAAATCTTATTAATTATTTTATATTTTTCTGCAAGAATATTCACATCAGAAGTACTAGTACTATTGCAGAAACGGTGTGTATTTTGAATATCTCTAGCTGAGATTTTAGGTATAAACTTTTTTTCTAATGCAATTATCTCATTATTGAAGTCTTCTTTGTTTATTAAGTTAGATTCTAAAGTTAATTTAATACTATCGCTCAATCCAAGTTTTTTTATCATTTGGGCAAATTCGTCACAGTAACGAGTGGTATCAATAATCGATATCCCATTTGCTAATTCCGCGCACCTGTTATCAATAATAATCTCAAAATTAACTCCTAAGGGATAAATTTTAGATATTTCACATATGAATTTTTTAACTTGGAAAAGTGCTAGTAGTTCAGATAAACCAGGTTCAAAACTGAGTTCACCTGACGTCCTGGCATGGTAACCACCTCCTAAATTTAGGTAAAAAGTGAGTCGTTTCTTATTATTGAGCAGGTTCACTATCTTGTTACATACCACATCCTTATACGGCTCAGATTTAATCCTTGTAAAATATGTAAACTCTCTAGAAGACAGAACCTTGAATATCTCTGTGGAGATTTTGTTAGAATCACTACCAAATGAATTACAAATAGTTAATGGCTTTAAAATTTCTTTAGATAAAGTATCCATATACGATACTACATAATCTTGTAGATTTAAATCCATAAAATAATTTTGGTTATTAAAGATTAACAGTTTAGTACTCTCTTTTCAAGTAGTTTCTTATTAGACACTCATCTCCCTCATATACCTCACCTTCTTATACAGTTCTGACATATAAGAATAATTTCTAGCTGTGATAACATTGTACATACCACGTTCGGCTTGCAAAAAGTTTGGCTTTATTCTATTCTTTACACCAATCCAGACAAATAAGATCTGGGAAGTACAAAGGAGTGGTTCTATGTGTTACGCGAAGAAAGCGAAGAAAAAGGGACATATAATGGTTGGCTCTGGTGAGCACTGCAAGTGTTCTATCTGTGGCGAAAAAGCCCAATCCTGCGCCCGGGTCAAATGCAGATTCGCCTCTACGAAGAGCAGGTGACCAAAACATCTAGTCCCCACAAACCCGCCGGTCATCATGACCGGCGGGCTTTTTTTAAAAAGATAGGCGTCCTAACTTTTTATGAACATTTTGACGATGATGAGAGGCAAAACAGATGTTGCAATCTTGCATTTCTAGTTTAAAAGAGTAATCTAATCAACAGAAGTTCTAATAAAAAGAAGGGGTGGGATATGTGCTGCAAAATATGTGGTAGGGATAACGCTGGAACAGTATATGTACTTCCACTACGCCAAAAGGATGGAAGCTTAACCACTCTTGCCTGTGAAAGGTGTGCGGTGAAGTCAGGCGCTTACTGCATACAACATGCTCAAATCCATCAAGGGTTTACTGATGGGTCTACGGCCTGCCTGACTTGCATCCAGATCAAGGCGTTTTCACTTCAACCAAAAGC
>JBIIYK010000028.1:0-7035 GCA_044346845.1 Minisyncoccia bacterium
GAAGAAGAAGCTGAAGAACTCAAAGAGGCGGCCGAGATAGCCTCAGCAATGAGGGGTTGGGGGGGGACAGAACTAGCAATCCTCATCTTCCTAATCTCCAAGGCTTTTCGGACGAAACAAAACCTGGCGGCAGTGTTGCTTAAGGTAATGGATGAGCGCTCTGCAAACTATCTCCTTGAATAAAGGGAAAAAGAAGACAAAGGGCCCCTTGATGTGAGGGGCCCTTTCTATACCTCCAAAATAAATTTTTCTAAGGCCACGGCAAAATCTATATTCCCCCGGTGGGCCTCGTGATACATAGTAAAAAGCTTAGAAGACATTTCCTTTAATTTCTTCTCACTTTCTTCCGCTGTGCCCCCAAAGTTTTTACCATAAGCTTTGGACTTGGTATAAACATAAGGGTTTAGTCCAGCCTCACCGGCGTCTTTAGTTCTTAAAGCTCCAAGCATGGCTTTCACTTGCCAGAAAAACATAGCATGAATTTCTTCGGCAGGTACTTCTTCCGCTAAAGCATCTTGATACAGGGTCCAGAGCAGTTTTTTATTTTTCTCCCCCAAGGCATTGGTAAAGTCAAAAAAATCTACCTTCTCCCCCTTTAAGGCCAGAGCTTCTTTTTTAGTTAATTTCTTTTCTATCTTTTTAAACTCTTCCACTTTATCAGCATATTTCTCAAACCTTTCTAATTCTTTTTTATTTAAACTTCCTTCCAAAAAAACAAAAAAGTTAGGAGACTCTTTTATTTCTTTTAATTTCTTTATTAAAATTTCTGATATTTCCATCTCATCACATAAATTATCAGCAAAAACTATTGAGCCGGAATAAAATAACCCCTGATTAGCAGTTAACTCGTCTATTTTGTTAGCAGAAAAATTTTCTACAGATAAGTTAAAAAATCCGGCACCTTCATGCTTCTTTTTAGCCGCCTCCACTATTTTATTAACTTGGGCTCTGGCCTTTATTTTATCTGTACCGTGGAATAAATAAAACATTTTACTTTAAAGTTATTTCATCTCCCCCCAATTATCTCCCACTTTATACTCTACCTGACAGACCACACCCTTGGTTTTTTCCAAATCCACCACGTTTTCCATAATCTCTTTAATTTGGGGTGATATTTTTTCTACTAAATCTGCTGGCATTTCAAACACAAGTTCATCATGGACCTGAAGTAATAAACCCACCTTAGCTAATAAATTTTCCTGGATCAAATATTCATTTACCTTTATCATGGCCAATTTTACAATATCCGCTTCAGTCCCTTGGATTGGCGCATTGATAGCCATTCTTTCAGCCATCGCCCGAATAAAAGGAATCTTAGATTTTATTCCTTCAAAATATCGACGACGACCAAATAAAGTTTCCGTATAGCCCACCCTAACCGCATCTGATTTTACCGCATCTAAATATGAAGCTAAACCGCTAAATTTATTAAAATAATCATCATAAAACTTTTGCGCTTCCGCTCGGTCCGTCCCTAGATTCTGCTTAAGGGCGCTCACCCCCATACCATACATGATGCCAAAATTTATTACCTTGGCTTTTCGGCGCATTTCTTTATCTACCTTGTCCAGTGGCACGCCAAAAACTTCTGAGGCCACAGCAGTATGAACATCCTCCTTTTTTCTAAAAATATCTAAAAGTTTTTTATCACCAGACAAGAAAGCAGCAATTCTTATTTCTATCTGGGAATAATCAAACGCTACTAATTTATTTCCTTTATCCGACATAAAAGCCTTGCGCACTTCCATGCCTAAACCACTTTTGTTAGGAATGTTTTGCAAGTTTGGATCCTGAGAAGACATACGTCCCGTGGTAGTGCCCGTCTGTAGAAATTTAGCATGGAGCCGGCCGTCCTCACCTATCATCCCTGGTATATTATCAATATAGGTAGAGAGCATTTTTTGTAATTCTCTATATTCCAAAATAAAATTGATGATTGGGTGCAGGTCCCGCATCTTTTCAAGCTCACTTTCTTTGGTAGAAACCTTTCCACCCGCGGTCTTTTTTTGATTCTTCACCGTCAAACCCATTTTCACAAACAACACTTCCCCCATCTGTTTTGGTGAATTAATATTAAATTCCTCACCAGCCAAATCCCAAACTTTTTTTTCTAAAGCGGATAATTTTTTATGATTCTCCACTGAAAGTCTAGCTAAGCTTTCTTTATCCACCATAATCCCTTTGCCCTGCATTCTCTCTATAATTGGAATAAGGGGTTTTTCAATATTATCGAAAACACCATCAAGCTTTTTATTTTTTATTTCTTCTAATAATGATTCCCTGGCTTCCTTTAAACTTTTCTTCCCAGACATATTTAATAAATCCTCAGCACTAGGGTCTGTAATGGTTGAATTTATCAGCCAGAGGGCTATCTGAGCTTCTTTAAATTCATCTTTGGTCAGTTCGGAAAGACTTTCTCCAGCCACAGAACCACCATCAGCCGGACCACCCACCTGAGCTTTCTCTAAACCTAACTTACCATTCAAAACCTCTTTTAATCTGGTGCCAAGCGTCCTAAATTCTAATTCACTCCAAACCTTCATAATTTTTTCTGAATCTACTTCTTCACGCCAGGTTTTGTTTGGGATAGTAAAATCAATTGGTGCATCTCGCCTAATGGTACCCAGCATTTTGGAAAAGCCCGCTTCCTCCTCACCTTCTTGCAAAAGCTTTATAATTCTATCCGTGATCCCTACTTTTTTAAACTGCTCGGTATCTTTCTTTAAAGCTTTGTAAATACTCTCAATAGTGCCAAAATTCTGAATTAAAATACTAGCTGTTTTCTCTCCAATGCCTTTGATTCCAATAATATTGTCAGAGGTATCACCACGCAAACCTTTATAATCCGGTAAAAGCTTTGGTAAAAAACCAAATCTCTCCACCACTGCTTTTTCATTATAAATAATTGTATCTTTAATTCCCTTTTTCAAAGTGTAAACCCGAACCTTATCATCCACGACCAGCTGTAAAGTATCCATATCTCCCGAAGCAATCACCACGTTCAAATCTTTATCTGCTAAAGTTTTTTCCACCAATGTTCCAATCATATCATCCGCTTCAAAACCCTCTTTAGAATACATTGGAATATTCATAGCCTCAAATATCTCCCTAGATTTTTTAAGCTGAGAAATGAGTTCTTCATCAGTCTTGGCTCGGCCCGCTTTGTAATCTTTATAGGCTTCATGACGGTACGTTGGTTTTGGTAAATCGTAACAAGCTAAAATATAATCCGGTTTCAAATCCCCGATTATCTTTAAGAGCATAGTGGATAGGCCATACAAAGCGCCTGTTGGCTCACCCTTACTCGTCGCAAAATCTGGCAAAGCGTGATAGGCCCGGTGGATAATGGCATGAACATCCAATAAAACGAGGGTTTTTTCTTTTATCTTGGCCATAAAGCAATTATAGCATATCTATTTCTCGCTCATTTTCATTAATAAACTTAAAATTAATTTTTAACAAATCTCCCGGTAAAATATCCGCCACTCTTTCTGGCCATTCAATTACAATAAGATTCTTTGGGTCTTTAGCTAATTCAGCAAAACCGAGAACAGCTAATTCATGTCCACTCTCCAATCTATATGCATCTATATGCATCAGAGTTGTGAAAGGTGTTTTGATAGCGAGATTTGGGTCAAGGGCATAAGATTTCATAATCACAAAAGTTGGACTAGTCATCACTTCTTTTATATTTAAACACTGACCAATAGCCTGGGTAAAAGTAGTTTTTCCTGAACCCAAATCACCAAACAAACCAACTATGGTGGCGTGGTCTGATTTAATTTTAGAAATTTCCTCCAAAAAATCTTGGGCGACCTTCTTTGTCTCAGCCAAACTTTTACTTAAAATCTTCATATTTATATACTAGCACAATATTATTCTAGATAAAATTTACAATCAAAAAGGGCGCGTGAGAAATTATTCATTTCCCGCCGCGCCCTTTACCTTTCGCTTTTTACCGAGTAACCCACATACGTTGGTACTGCGGCACCTGAACACTGATCCACTCGGTATATTCGCTTACAAAGCTCGTATACCGACCGTCAGGGCCCATTGACTGAGTCACAACTTGACGAACGACCGGGGTCTGAACCAACCGGTAACCCGTGAAGACGTTTTCCCAGTGTCCAACCGGCTGATAAACCGGCTGGGGGTAATAGATCGGCTGACAAGGCTGCTGGTAGACGACCGGCGGCTGACACCGTTGCTGATAGCCATAGCCACCACCAACATTCATACCAACCGAAACGTTCCAGTTAACCCCACCGCTGTGATGACGGCTGCCGGCAACAGAAGCCTGCGCCGACACCATCACCAATACCGCCGACACTAACACCGCTGTAAAGAACTTATTCACTTGGACTCCTTTGCTCAATTTAATGAGCTTGTTTCAGATTCAGAAATTCTGTTTTCAACCTTCCAATATAGTATACACCCAAACACCTTTTTTGTCAAGCACAATCCCCAACCTCCAAAAACACCCTATAATATAAGGCTCTAACACGAAAATAATATTTGTGTTATTATATTCAATATGACGGACTTTACTAACGAGAAAAAACAAGAAGGGCGCCTAGCTGAACTACGAAAAAAGGAAGAAGAAGATGTGATTCGCATTTTGGCCACCCGTTATGGGATAAATTTCATTGACTTAAGGCCGATATCTATTAACAGTGACGGGTTGCGCCTAATACCTGAAGACTTGGCACGAGAAGCCAAGATGGCGGTTTATGACAAAACAGCTAAAAAGTTAAAGATAGTGGTCTTCTCTCCTAAAAATGAAAAGGCTATAAATATTTTAAAAAAACTAGAAACCGAGGGTTATAAAATAGACGTGAGTATGGCCACCACCGCTAGTTTGGAAAAAGCTTGGGAAAGATATAAGGATTTGTCTTATGCTGTCACCAGTACCGCCGGCACCTTTGATATTTCTACTGACCAAGTGCTCACCTACATGGATAAAATTAAAAAAGTGGAAGATGTTTCTATTATCATCCAAGAAATTTTAATTTTAAAGAAAGCTTATAAAATTTCCAAAATGTTAGAAGCCACGATTGCCGGAGCCCTAGCTCTGTCCGCCTCAGATATTCACGTTGAACCAGAAGAAAAATATGTTCGAATCCGTTTCCGTTTGGATGGAGTATTACTAAATGTCTTTGATTTTGATACAGAAACTTACGAACTACTTCTTTCCCGTATAAAATTACTTTCCGGAATGAAACTTAATATAAAAAATAATGCCCAGGACGGCCGTTTTAGTGTAAAGATTCAAAACAACGATATTGAAATCCGTTCTTCTATTTTACCTGGAGCCTACAACGAATCTATTGTGATGAGGCTTTTAAACCCCAAATCAATTGCTGTGCCAATAGAAGAATTGGGAATTGAAGATAGAACGTTGAGCACCCTAATGAATCAAATAAACAGACCAAACGGTATGCTTCTCATCACTGGTCCAACCGGTTCCGGTAAAACCACCACTCTTTACGCCTTTATGAAAAAAATCCAAACTCCAGATGTAAAAATCATCACTATTGAAGACCCAATTGAATATCATTTACCAGGAGTTGTTCAAACTCAGGTTGAAGAAGAGAAGGATTACACTTTCCTTTCCGGTTTACGTTCAGCTTTGCGTCAAGATCCCGATGTAATCATGGTGGGAGAAATTCGTGATGGTGAGACCGCAAATATCGCCATCAACTCGGCATTGACTGGACACTTGGTATTTTCCACCCTACACACCAACACTGCGGCTGGTGCCTTCCCTCGTCTTATTGATCTTGGTGTAAACTCCAAAATACTTTCCTCAGCCATAAATGTGGCTATGGCGCAAAGATTAGTAAGAAAATTATGTAATGATTGTAAAACAGAAACTATTCCTGATGCCAAAGAAAAAACAATAATTGATCATACCCTGGCTTCAATAAATGATAAAACCTATTTAACGAATCTTCAGACGGAGAAAATCTGGAAAGCGGTTGGTTGTGAAAAATGCCATAAGACTGGTTATAAAGGGCGTATTGCCATCACGGAAGTTATCTTAATGACTAAGGAAATAGAAGAAGTTATTGTAAACAACCCCTCAGATAGAGAAATACGAGTAGCCGCGGCCTCACAAAATCTTTTAGACATGAAACAGGATGGCGTAATTAGAATTCTAAAGGGCATCACCTCTATGGATGAACTTGGACGAGTAATTGATGTGGAGACAATAGAATAAAATTATTTTGAAGATAGAAAATATCTCGCACACAAAAAACCAGACTTCACGTCTGGTTTTTTGTGTGTCTTAAAAGATTTCCACAGTTGCAAATATACAAAATAGTTCTAGTATGAAGAGATAGAGATTAAATATATTATTTGTTATAATATATTTCAGAAGATAAATCTCTAAGCAATACTTTTAATATTAGATACCAAAAGTTAAACAGTTCTTAAAGGATAGGTCTCGCAGAGCACCCGAAGGTGTAGACCAGGCCGTCCTCTCGGAAAAATTCGTAAACCGCGCAAACGATCCAATTGCTTAGAGATTTATATTCTGAAATTATGAACGAACGAAAAAAAGCCCCGAGATACTTACTAGGCTTCTGTAGGTAAGCTTAGCATAAAACAAAAAATATGTCAAGCAAAAACAAAGATTCTTCTACTAATTCCCTAAAAAACGAGCTAATTAGCCCCGATAATGACGGTCTACCCCAAAAGGTTGACGGTGATACAAACTTCTTAGACCAGACCTTACGTCCAACAGTTTGGAAGGATTACATTGGTCAAAAAAACATTAAAGATAATTTACATATTCTACTTACCGCCGCCGCCCAGAGAAAACATCCACCAGAACATTTACTTTTTTACGGTCCACCGGGTTTAGGCAAGACTACCCTTGCTCATCTAATAGCTAAAGAAACAAGTTCTCAACTCAAAGCCACCTCTGGCCCGGCCATAGAAAAAGTTGGAGATCTGGCTTCTATTTTAACAAATCTTTCTCCTGGTGATATTTTATTTATTGATGAAATCCACCGCTTAAATAAAACTATT
>JBIIYK010000032.1:0-4852 GCA_044346845.1 Minisyncoccia bacterium
CAGGAGGATTTCGAGGAGGGTGAAGGCTTTCTTAGAGTTTTTTATTTTAAAAATCATAATAAAATTTATTTTTTATAAAAGATATTAGCATTATACCCCCCCCAACTGCTCTTTGGCAAGAAAATGGTTATCCAAAACAACCGCTAAATTAAATTTATCTTAAATAAGGATACCCACTATTCACAGAACCACTGATAGCCCAGATATCACCAAAATCCCAGTCAATAAATGTTTCTTGCAGTTTCATCTCAGAAATTGTTTTCCCTTCACCACCCACTGAATTTTCTCTTGTAGAAGTTTGAATATTCCAATAAGAATTAGACACAGGAGTCGCCGATACCCCTGATCCTTTATAACCAATTAAACCACCCACACTCACGGAGCCGGAAACTTGTCCGACTGAGTAAGAATTAACTATAGCTCTAGTTGAGTAAGTGGTCCCAATTAAACCTCCAACGCCGTTATAGTTACCGCCAACCCCACTTACCTTACCTGTGGCATACGAATTTTGAATCGGGCCATAAGAGACCCCCACTAAGCCCCCAACATTTATGTAACCTACTACATCAACCGTGGAATAAGAGTGAGAAATTGTTCCCTCAGAAGCGCCCACTAGTCCACCAGCGCTAGTTCCTGCTCCATTTGGCCCTACAAGATTTCCTGTTGTATAAGAATTAAGAACCTGTCCACGTAAATCTCCTACTAATCCACCGGCGCTTATGCCAGTAAGCGAACCGTCAACATCAACATCAACCAACCCTAAATTAGAGACAATTCCTGTTCGATCAACATAACCGAATAAACCAATAGGATTTGAACCGCTAATATTAATTTTTAAATTGGCAATCGTATTATTTCCTCCATCAAGACTGCCGCCAAAAGGATTAAGACCATACTCGCCAACACCTTTTTCCGAATAATCCCCAATTGGAACCCAATTATCTCCTATTCCTGTATAATCTTCATCAGAAGATAATAAATTATTCATTAAAATATAGTGCGCAGACAAACCATACCTTATCTTATCTAAATCAGTCCAGCTGTAAATTCTAAATGGATTTTCAGATGTTCCAATTCCAACAAGGTTGGTGTCTATCACCCCCTCCCCTGACCCAATGGCAATATAAGTTTGAGAAATTTCTGTACTAGGAGCTTTGAGATAAAGTTTGCGTGAACCACTTAAGGCTATGCGATAACCAGTGGTGGTATCAGTAGAGCCTTTAGGGTCAGTAGGGATAGCAGAGAGATACTTGGGGACAAGAGCAGAAAGGTTAATTGTTCCATCTACACAACCAGTGCCGTCTCCGGAACCGGAATTACATATCTCTGTCAAAGTCTCACTCGCCACACTTTCAGGAAAGCTCTGATTATCTATATAGTACTGGAGTAAAGCGTTATTAATTTGTTTTAAGTCTGAACGTCTTTCTGTGTCACGAGCAGCAGCTAATTGTCTGCTAGGGTTAATAGCCACTATTACAATACCAGCGAGAATGGCAATAATACCGACGACCAGGAGAATTTCGAGGAGGGTGAAACCAGATCTATGATTTTTAGATTTGAACATAGAGAGATTATAACATGATTATTTGTGCACACAAATAAAAAACCAACCTGACTTGATAGTAAGGATGGTTTTTTATTTTATTGAGAAAAATTATTCTGCCTCTGTTCCCTCAGCCAGTTCAGCAATTTCATCTCCAGTTAAGGCCCTGTCATAAATGCGAACATCATCAATCCCTCCTCTAAGAAAAGCTCTTACATAACCATTGTCTTGATAAGCTCCAATAGTTACAATAGCTGTACTACTTTGAGGCATTGTACCAGCACTAGCGCCGTGATACACACTAACACCATCAATATACATATCAACATAGTCACCATCTACAGTAGTGGCTAGATGCACCCACTGATTCACAGGAATATCGCCAGCCCAAATATTGTCAGGTAGATATCTTAGTTGCCAAACACCACTACCTTCGTAGTCATAAAAACATGTCATTGTAACTCCACCAGCCACACCAGGTTCGTTTGAGGAAAATATTATACCTTCCTGATAATCAAAATCTGAGGGAATAAAAACCCAAGCCGAAAGTGTTGTTGCATCAGTTGGCTTTAGCAGGTCAGAAACACCCAAAGAGATAAAATCATCTACCCCATCAAAATTCAAAGCTCCACTCACAATACCATCAGCATTATGCATAACACTTGTATTTCGTATTGCCGTTCCGTCAAGTTCATTCTCGGTACTATCCACCACGGTCGTATCTCCGGCGTTATCATTCATCTTGTAATGAGCAATTAATCCATCACCCAGAGTACTAACTGCCCCCCTCCCCCCCGCCTCCTTCCCCAGAACAATAGTCTGACCCAGTTCCGAGTGTTCAGCATTTAAACTAATGAGACCAGTGGTAGAGCCTTTGATCACTTGGTAACCAGTATAAGCAGTAGTAGTAGCTAGAGGGTCTTTAGGAATAGCGGCTAGGTAGGTAGGGACTAGGACAGAGAGATCAATGAGATCAGTACAAGTGGCATTAGTAGTACCATCACCAGTATCACAGATTTCAGTGAGGTCACCAAGGAGAGAGGTAGGATAGCTACCGTTAGTTATATAGTATTGTTGTAAGGCACTGTTTATCTGTTTGATATCAGACAGTCTTTGGGTGTTACGGACGGTAGCTATCTGTTTACTGGGATTGATAGCTACTATGACTATACCAGCGAGGATGGCGATGATACCGACGACGAGGAGGATTTCGAGGAGGGTGAAACCAGAGCAGTAATTTTTATTTTTGAATTTAAACATGAAAAAATATTAATTTATAAGACTTAATTACTATTATACCCCCACCCCCTGCTCTTTAGCAAGAAAAATGATTACTTAAAATAAATTTTGAACTAAATTTACACCATCAGATTCAAATTTTATTATTCCTTCATTTTTAGTTTCCAGGATCTGACTTTTAAAGTTCGTAAAAATACTTACAGCCTCCGAACTGGGATGACCATATCTATTATCTAAGCCGACAGAAATTACTGTATAGGTGGGAGAAACAGTGCCCACAAATAACTCTGAGCTAGAGGTTTTTGAGCCGTGGTGTCCAGCTTTCAACACATCACTCTCAAGAAAGCTCCCGTATTTCCCTACTAAATACCCTTCTATTTTCTGCGGTGAATCTCCTGTTAACAAAAAAGAATTTTGACCGTAGACAAGCTTGCCCACAATAGAAGCATCATTTGTCTCCCAGCCTGCCGTGTTTTGAGTTGGAAAAAGAATATCAAATTCTGATCCAGGACCGAGAATGATATTTTCTGGAGACATGATTATCTCTTCTTTAATCTTTTTCTCTTTAATTAGATTTTCTAATTCCAGATAAACCGCCGAAGTGGAGGTGGTATTACTTCTAACCAATAAATCCACTTTAAATCTTTTTAAAACTTCTACCAAACCCCCGATATGATCCTGATCAGCATGAGTAGCTAAAACCACATCAATGGAACGATCATAAAAAGGCATCACCTTACCTAACTCGCGCAGAACACTATTATTAGCCCCACCGTCTATAAGCATCTGTCTTCCACCTGGTGCTTTGATAAAAACGGCATCTCCCTGCCCCACATCCAGAAAGGCCACTTCTAATTTAGGGTTAGTAAAATAATAGACTGAATAAAAAATAAGGGCATTTATTATAACCAGAAAAATTAAAAAATATATATTAAAATTCTGTCTAAAATTTTTCATTATTCTTTTTAAAGGAGTTAGCCGTTAGCCAGATTATAATGAAGTAAACCAGATAAATCAAAACAGTTACACTCAAAGGAAAATTTTTAATATTAAAGGAGGCTAAAGGTAAGTGAGAAAATAAGTAAATTATCTTTAAAACGTAAGTTAGAAGCAGAGAACAGATAAAAGTAACTGGTATAGCCAAAGGTAAAAAAACAAAAGATAGAACGCCAGCCAAAAAACCTAGAAACATAATCAAGGGTATCACGGGAAGAATTAAGATATTAGCCGGTAAGGCAAATAGGGAGATCAAACCCATCTTATAAAAAAGAAACGGGAGAACAAATATTTGAGTAGCTACGGTAGAAACAATAAGCTCCCGTAGACCATATTTTTCTGTAATAAAAGTTATCTTCTTTTCTAAAATTGGTGACACTAAAATCAAAGCTAAGGTAGCCAAGAAAGAAAGTTGAAAAGAAATGTCAAAGACCAATATCTTAGGATTTTGAATGAGCATAAATACACCAGCCAAAATCAAAGCTCGAGTGATATCATATTTACGATGTGTGTGTTTAGCCAAAAGGACCAGGAGAGCCATAATGGAGGCGCGTAAAACCGTGGCTGACCCACCAGTCATAATAGCAAAAGCTAAAATACCCCAAACACCAAAAGACAAAGAAAGGGCTTTTGGTAGGAAAGATAAGACCGCCATGATACTAACCGCTACAATAGTAATATTATAACCAGACAGAGCCACAATATGAGAAACGCCAGCCTGCCTGAAATCTAATTGCAATTCCTTACCTAGAGAATTCTTGGCTCCCAAAAGTAAACCGCCCAACAAGGAAGATTCTGGTTCTTTAATTAGAAGGTTAAGTTTGGCAATAAAAGTGTTTTTAAAAGCAAATAATTTAGTTTTGATAAATGAACCATGTCCACCACTAATTATCTTAACTTGAGCAAAACTGATTTGATAAAAAATATCATCTTTAGCTAGGAAACCAACATAATCAAAATTATTGCCACTATCCGCGGAAAAATTGGACGGTTTTTCTAATTTCCCCTCCGCCTGAATCAAATCTCCGTATTTAAATTCAGGGAATAAACCAGTACTGACCAAAACTTTTTCCG
>JBIIYK010000033.1:0-4806 GCA_044346845.1 Minisyncoccia bacterium
GGGGTTGGATTTGCACCAACGTCTCAAGGTTATGAGCCTCGCGAATTACTGTTACTCTACCCCGCTTTCTTTATTATTTCACACTTTGAGCTAAAAAACAAGACTGCTTGATTTTAAAATGTCTGGTTTTGGTCTACCAGAAACTATTCAAATTATTTGGTCCTCGCGTATTTTGCCAGCCTTTATTAGCTATAAGGCCTGGGTCAAAACCAGACTCAAACAATTTGAATGTTTCCTCAAACCAAAATATCCGAGGACTTTTAAAATTAAATAGTCTTGTTTTTTTTGTTATATTAAATATATTCAAATTCTCTAAAGACAGTCTCATAAAGGCCAATTACCCTCTTGGCCTCCCTTTCATTTATTAAAAATTCAGACCCCTCATGAGCAATAGTATTTCTTATCTTATGCGCCTCCCAAGCATTTTCAATATTGGTAAAATCTGAAGGCTCAATAGATTTTAATTTTTCACCAATACTTTCCTGCATATATCCCATTTTCTCTAAAATATCCCCGAGCATAATATCACATTCTAAAATGGCTAATTTCCAATCGCTAGCGTTGTTAGAATTTATATGTACTAGAACCCTTTCCCATTTTTCATTTACTACTGGCGCCATGGTTTTACTCTCATCTACAGGAGTGCTATTTGGTAAATTTAAAGCCTCATGCATCTCTCTCCTTATTCTCATTAAATTATTTGCTGACCAGATAATTGATACAAGTAAGAGAAGGGATAAAATAAAAGAAAATAAAAACAAACTCAACATTAAATCCACCAGATAATTAGGCAATAACAACCAAAAATTGTTTAGCGTTTCCGTTAAATGTTGACCAGAAATTGCGGTGACAATAGTCCTAATAAAAAGAGGTAGCTGAACTGAATGAAAAACGTCTAACTGTTGTAACTCAACTGGAGGATTCATATTTATATTTTAACAGATAATTACTTACTTTCAAAGTCTTTTGCTAAAGTAAATAAGGTTTCTTCTCCACCCTGACTAGCAAAAAGCTGTAAGCCTAATGGTAATTTTTTACCCCCCACTTCTTTATATCCCGAAGGAACAGACATGGCTGGAATTCCAGCTAAATTAGCTGGGACAGTAAAGATATCCTCTAAATATAGTTGTAATGGATCACTTATCTTTTCACCAATTTTAAAAGCCGGTGTGGGAGTGGTGGGCATAATTATTACATCCACATCTTCAAAGGCTTTTTTATAATCTTCACGGATTAAATCACGGACAATATTAGCTTTATTGTAATAAGCGTCATAATAACCAGAAGATAAAATATAAGTTCCCAAAATTATCCTTCTAATTACTTCAGGACCAAAACCAGCCTGCTTACTTTTAAAATAATCATCTACCATATTTGCACCATCCACATGTAAGCCATAACGAACACCATCAAATCTGGCTAAGTTGGAAGAAACTTCAGCTGGAATGAGAGTATAATAAACCGCCAATGAATGAGAAATATTTGGTAGACTGACTTCCTCTACCTCATAACCCATTTTTTTAAACTTCTCCACTGACTCATTGAAATTTTGTAAAACTACAGGATCCATCCCTTTTATCTGCATTGCTTCTTTAGGTATACCAATCTTTATCTTTTTTTGACCAGATAAATTTTTATTGTCCTTAAGTTCGATTGTTGTACTATCTAATTCATCCAGACCAGAAATAAAATCAAAGATAATTTGAGCATCTTCAGCAGTTTTAGTTATCGGACCAATTTGATCAAATGATGAACCCATAGCCATCACTCCGTATCTAGAAACAGCGCCGTAGGTTGGCTTTAAACCCACCAGACCACAAAATGACGCCGGTTGTCTGATAGAACCACCAGTATCTGAACCCAAGGCTACCAAAGCCATATCCCCCGCTACCGCTGCGGCTGATCCGCCAGAGGAACCACCAGGAACTCTTTCCAAATCAACAGGATTACGAGTCACACCATAAGCAGAATTTTCTGTGGAACCACCCATAGCAAATTCATCCATATTAGTTCGGCCAATAAATACTGCCCCAGCGTCTTTTAATTTCCTAATCACCGTAGCATCATAAGTAGCTGTATAGTTTTCAAGCATTTTAGAAGCAGCACTAGCAGTTCTCCCCTTAATTAAAATATTATCTTTAATAGCAAAAGGAATACCAGTCAACAAAGTAACTTTTTCTTTCTTAGAAATTAGATTATCAGCCTCCTCTGCTTGTTTAATAACATCAGCAAAAACTTCCAAATAGGCATGGATTTCCTGATCCAGTTTTTTTATATTATCCAAATAAACCTGGGCCAGCTCCACCGCAGTATACTTACCGCTTATCAAGTCATCATGAGCCCGTCTGATTGTTAAATTTTTAGTATCTATTGTCATAAATTAATTTTCCAATATCTTTTTTACCTTTAAATAATTATCTTCTTTCCTGGGAAATTCATTTACTAGTGCCTTGGTGTTTGATTCAGTCGTATTTTTAACTTCGTCAGATCTCATCACATTATGCAAATCACCTATTTTTCTATCATCACCCAGATTTGCCACTATGCCTTTGATTTGATCCACGTAATTCAAAATAGCCCCTATTTCTTTTAAATAAGTTTGTTTTTGCTCCTCAGTTAAGTCAATCCTAGCTAGAGCCGCCAATTTCTCAATATCCTTGATTTCCATAGATTAAATATAGCATAAATGACGCTAAAGTAAAAAATTACCTGATTAGTTTAAGGAAATCTTCTTCGGTCAAAACTTTTACACCAAGTTTTTGCGCCTTATCAAGTTTAGAGCCAGCGTTTTCACCAGCCACTAAATAGGTGGTTTTAGAAGATACGGACTCAGACATTTCACCACCCAAAGCCCTGATTTTTTCTTTAGCCGTATCACGATCCATTGTAGTAAGCGAACCAGTTAAGACAAAAGTTTGACCAGATAACTTATTTCCAGTAACAGACAAGAACTGAGACCCAACAATTTTAATTTCATTCAAAAGATCATTTAGGGTCTTGTTATTTTTTTTATCAGCAAACCAAGAAAATAGTGACTCCGCCACAACTGGCCCCACCCCATCTAACTGCTGTAAATTAGAAAAATCTGCCGCTCGTAATTTTTCAAGGCTTTCAAAATGTTTAGCTAAATCAATAGCGGTTTCCTCTCCCACCTGCGGAATAGATAGACCAACCAATAATCTTGGCAAGCTAACCTGACGAGCTTTTTCAATTGAGTCTAATAAATTATCTACTGATTTTTCCGCAAATCTTGGCAAACTTAATAGATCTCCACGTTTTAGAGTAAACAAATCAGCGTATGATGAAATTAAATTATTATCCAAGAGAGCGTCAATTATCTTTGGGCCACAACCATCCATATCAAAAGATTTCTTAGAGACAAAATGATAAAACTTTCTTTTTTTCTGAATAAAAGAATCTTGGCTAACGCAACGCCAAGCAGCCTGACCAGGAATTCTTTCTATCTTTCCGTCACCGCCACAGTCTGCCACGAATTCTGGAAATTTATAAATTTTCTCCTTGCCAGTTCGTAAATCTTTCAACACCTGCACTATATCCGGTATAACATCACCAGCTTTTTGAAGAATAACGGTATCACCCACCCTAATATCAAGTCTTTTAATTTCATCTTCATTGTGCAAAGTTGCCCGTGATACTACTGAACCCGCCACCCTGACTGGCTTGAGATGCGCTACTGGTGTGAGAACTCCGGTACGCCCCACCTGTAAAACAATATCTTCCACCACGGTGGTTACCTGTTCAGCTGGGAATTTATAAGCTATCCCCCAACGTGGGGTTTTACCAGTATAACCAAGAGCCTCCTGAATTCTACGAGAGTTTATTTTTATCACCACTCCATCTAATCCGTATTCCAAACTATCTTTTTTCTTGGTCCATTCTTTATAAAATTCTTCAACTACTGAGAGAGAATTCACAACCTTAAAATAAGGATTGGTCTTAAAGCCTAGTTTCTTTAACAATTCCAATTCCTCACCCTGGGTAGCTGGTATACCGCCATCAAATTTATCCAGGTCGTAAATAAAAACATCTAATTTTCTTTTGGCGGTAACCTTGGGATCAAGCTGACGGATAGAGCCAGCACCAGCGTTTCTAGTATTAGCAAAAATCTGCTCACCCTCCTTTTCTCTCTCCTTATTTATTCTCTCCAATTCTTTTTTATTCATCCACGCCTCTCCAACCGCTATTAACTCAACTTTCTCTTGTAAAAAGAAAGGAATGGATTTTATTGTCTTTAAATTATTTGTGACATCTTCCCCTGTCTGACCATCACCCCGAGTAGCTCCCGTCACAAATTCACCATCCTTATAAGTCAAAATAACTTTTAAACCATCTATTTTTAATTCTAGACAATACTCTACCTTCTCATTTTTTAAACTAGTCTCTTTAGCCACCATCCTTCGAACCTTTTCATCCCATTTTTTTAATTCTTCAAAATCAAAACAATCATCAAAAGACCACTGACGAACCTCATGCTTCACCTTCTTAAATTTCATAAGTGGTGCTCCGCCCACCCGCTGGCTAGGACTGAGGGGAGAAATTAATTCTGGATGCTTGGCTTCAATCTCTAAAAGTTCTCGCATCAAAGAATCATAAGCTTCATCTGTAATCTCTGGTTTATCCAATACATGGTAGAGATACTGATGATGCTCTATAGCCTTTATCAGTTTTTCATAACGGTCTTTCATAATATTATTCAATCCAATCAATAGCTCTCTCCACTCGGTCCCCACCCTCAAAATTGTAACCAGTAGAAATAGTCTGTGATATTACTTTTTGTTGGATTGG
>JBIIYK010000034.1:0-4765 GCA_044346845.1 Minisyncoccia bacterium
CTGTACTTTACGAGTAATTTCTTTTCTATTAAATTACTCTTTCAAAACTTCTTTGATCCCTGGAAGAGAATGACTGACAGTTACCCAAAAAGTTTTGATTTAAAAAAGTATTTCTATGCTTTTATCGCAAATCTTATAGTTAGGATTGTTGGGATGATAATGCGCACCGGTTTAATTATTATCGGCCTAGCCAGCTATATCATAATGGCGTTACTTTACCCGATTATCCTTATTATCTGGATTCTACTACCCCTATTCATCATTACCTTGATAATAATAGGTCTTATCCTAATAATAAAATAACATGACCAACATAGAATCCTTACTTAAAAAAAGCCCCTTATACCCCGCCCTAGTTTTAGAAGGTAAATTCTCAAACAAAAAAAGGTTGTTTGTACTGAAAGTAACAAAATATCTACTTTTTTCCATTCCAATTATTATTATCCTTAGTATTATTTTTAGCAGTAACCTGCCAACATCCAGTCTTTCAACTGATTTAATAATTAGAAAGTTATTAGGAATTACACTCCTCTCCTTTTGTTTGTACCTTATAATGAGGATGTTTGAAGCCTACTTTGCCTCAATATACTACTTTGAATATGTAGCAAAAAATAAGTATCAATCTGGAGACTTATACACTTTCTCGGCAGGCCGAATAATGCGCCGAGTAGAAAATAATAATCTACTGATTGGTTTTCTAAAATCAGAAAGTATTGGTTGGAAAATTATCGGCCGATTAGGCATTACCAGAGAAGAAGCTGATTTGCTTCTTGTTAGGCAAACAGAAATAAAAAATCCCCCTGTTTTTAATACAGAAAACATACCGCTAATCAAAGTTTCTCATTTAATTGATTTTATTTATGAAAACCATCAGGACTTCAGAAACCTCTTAGCTAATCATGGCTTGAATAAAAACGACCTAAAATCCACCACGGACTGGGTAATTTATAACATAGAAGCAAGAGAGTATGACCTACAGTGGTGGACAGAGGAAAAGCTAGCCAGAATACCCGGCGTGGCCACAGATTGGTCCTTTGGAAAAACCTACCTTCTTAGTAGATACAGCCGTAACTTACTATACGACAAAGAAGTCAACTCTAGCGCTATCTCTTTTTCTGGAAGAACCAGGGAGCTGGAGCAAGTTCAATCAGTTTTAGCCAGATCAGGTGGAGCCAATGCTATACTGGTAGGATTACCTGGACAAGAAAAAATGGAAGTGGTCTGGAACCTCTGTCGAAAAATCAAAGAAAAAACAGCAACACCAGAACTAATTGGTAAAAAACCTATTCTGTTTTTGACCACAGAGTTCACCTCAGTTATAACAGACAAAGATGAATTCGAAGATAAGTTAAATACTATTTTTACGGAAGCACTAAATGCTGGTGATGTTGTTTTAGTTATAGACAATCTACCAAAACTTATATTACAAGCTAAACAGTACAAATTAAATCTTTATGAAATAATAGAACCCTATTTAGCAAGTAGTGCAGACCAAATAATTGGTCTCTCTGATACGGAATATTTCCACACCCTAATAGAAACTGATCAATCTTTCATGTCACGTTTTGAGACAATAATGGTTAAACCTCTACTCCTGGATGAAATTGTTCAAATAATTGCCAGAGAAGCATTAATAGAGGAAAAAACCTATGAGATACTTTTTACTTATCCAGGGATATTAGAAATAGCCAAAAGTGCTGAATATTATTTTCCGAATGGTGTTTCTTCTGACAAAGCTGAAGATCTTTTGGCTGAAATATCACCTTGGGCGGTAGAAAATAATGTAGAAGTAATCAGTAAGGATGAAGTTTTAAGATATGTCGGAAAAAAAACAAATATCCCAACCGCCAGTATTACCGCAGACGAAAAAGAAAAACTACTTGATTTAGAAAACTTATTGATGAAGAGAGTGATCGCCCAGAGAGAGGCTATTTTCAGCGTAGCCAACGCCGTTAGAAGAAACCGAGCTGGTATTCGTAATGAAAAGAGGCCGCTCGGATCCTTCCTATTTTTTGGCCCAACTGGTGTAGGAAAAACAGAGACCGCCAAAGCCCTAGCCCAAGTATTGTTTGGGGATGAAAAACTACTTATGCGCTTAGACATGTCTGAATATCAAAACACTGAATCTTTAGCTCGCCTTATCGGCTCCCAAGAAAATAACACCCAAGGCATACTTTCTAATATGCTTCGAGAACAGCCATATGGTGTGCTGCTCCTAGACGAATTTGAGAAGACAAATAAAAATGTTTTAAACCTATTCCTCCAAATAATTGATGAAGGTTATTTTTCTGATGTAACTGGGAAAAAAGTGTCTGCCAAAAATATTCTTTTTATAGCAACCTCAAACGCTGGTGCCGAAAACATTTTTGAAATTGTTTCTGCGGGTAAAAATCTTAAAGATTACGAAACTGATATAATAGCAAAGATAATCAAACAAGGCGATTTTAAACCAGAACTTATAAACCGTTTTGATGCCACTATTCTATTTCATCCGCTAACTAAAGAAAATCTATTTGAAATAGCTAAAATAATGTTAGCCAAAGTTGCCAAAAAACTTGGAGAAAAAGGAATGGTTTTTTCCATCAATAAAGAGCTTATAGATTTTATTGTTGAGGGTGGCTACAACCCAACTTTTGGAGCGAGACCAATGAACAGACTCATACAAGATACAGTGGAACAAAATTTAGCTGATCTTATAATCAGGGGTGACTTAACCGCAGGAAAAACAATTAGCTTTAATGTCATTTCAAATAACCATGACAAAAAAAGTTTGGAACCAAAGTTAACTCAGTAAACTAGAATTAGTTTTTTATAACACTACAACCAATATGGTTAGTTTTTTCTGGTTTTATCCCCAATTCCAACTCAAACATGTCATCTGCCTTCAAAATATCATCAGCGTCACATTCAAAAACAACAGGGTGCTCTGGTAAGTCATTATTAGAATAGGTAAAGTGCCACTCTGGCTTTTCCATACCTTCATCAAAAGGCTTAAATTCTTCATAGTCTCTCATAAAGACACTATAACAAAAATACAGATAAAAAATCAAGGGAGGTTAATACTTTCTAATGACCCCCTTTACAATAGCCACGACATCCAATTCGTTTTCCGGGTAAATTGGTTTAAAATCTTTATTAGCTGGATCTAGGTAAACCTTGCCAAGTCTATTTCTATAATATTTCATAGTCCAACCACCGTCCACGAGGGCGATAACAATATCACCATCTCTTACTTCTTTTGTTTGGCCAGAACCTTCTGTACATAGTTTTTCAGCAATTACCATATCACCATCCTGAATCCCCGCGTCTATCATGGAATCCCCCTTAACCCTTAAGAGGTAGGAAGAATCTTTATCCTTAATCAGATAGTCATCAATATTCATAGTATCAAGTAAACTTTCTTCTGCGACAGTAGGAAAACCAGCTTCCACTAAACCAAGTAATGGTATTTCTCCAATTAATTTATTAGGTATGAGATGCCCACTAGAATCCTTATCAAGAACACCCTCATCTATCAGTTTGTGTATAAGCTTGGAGACAGCGTTCTTAGATTTAAAACCGACGAGCTTCATAATCTCAGTGTAAACCGGCATTCTTTTATTTTCTCGATAGAAGGAAATTATTTTATCTTTATAATTATTTATCATTTGCAATTATTATTACAGACAAACCCAACTATTACAACAAAAAAGTGGCAACTACATTTACTGACCGTTGAAACCAATTTGAATGAAATCTAGGTAGCCTATGTAAATCCACAAGACGATTAAGAAGAAAGCGATGCCTGAGTGATTCTCTTTTATAGGAAATTCCCTTAATAATTTTAATATCAATAATATCATTAATCTTCTTTAATTCTGACTGAATATTTTTCTCTAAAATAAATTTGCTCATATATTTATAAAATTAACCGACTTCTTATATGTATACAGTATAAGTGAACGTTCGTTCACCGTCAACTGTGGATAACCGTTTTGATACAAAAACTCTCGCCTGTAAAGGTGTGACTAAATTTGATCAGTAAACAAAGAGGATTCTGACATTTTTTTAAAAATTTGCGCGGGCATTTTAATTAAGGGGATATTTTCAGTTTGAAGAGAGTGGATAACTTCCCTCTTAGATTCACCAAGGGCAAAAATATAAGCATAGGAAATTAATTCAATGGTTTTTAGAGTCAAACTAATCCTAATAAACCTATCAGAAACATAAGAACAAGCTATACCAGTATCTGCTACTCCAATGGTTCCAGGTAAAACTCCGGCCGTGTGACCATCTGAACCAATACCAAACTGACCAACAACAACATCAGCCCAGATGGTCAGCATCTGATAATCATCACTAAATTTTTTAGTAGTTTGTTCAAGCGACAAATTAGCCAGAACAGGAAAGGCTTTTACTTCATTCATCTCAAATCCTCCACGAATGAGCTGTTGCCAGTTAGAATCAATATGGCCAACCGAACCATAACGCTCGTCAGTCAGAGTTACGGCTAAATTATTTTTAAGCTTATCACCAAAACCAGATTTCAATATTTTTAAAGTTTCAACAGAAATAGAAACATTTGATCCGCCAGACAGGAGCCACAAGACCTTTTTGTTTTGCCTTAAGTATCCACTAATTTTATCTGCCAGAATAACCGCCCCATCAATTTGATTGTTTAAGTGTAAATAATTCATGGTTTAATTCTATCATATATAACAAAACACCCAACCTTTAGAGTTGGATGTTTTGTTAAATCATATTATCTTATTTCTTACTTCCAGCC
>JBIIYK010000035.1:0-4740 GCA_044346845.1 Minisyncoccia bacterium
AATAATATTTTGTCTCATCCCCAGCTCATTCATTTGTTTATAGATGGCGTATGTTGGTTTTTCACTAACGGGAATCAGGATGACATGAGTTGCTCCAGCGCCCTTTATTTTAGTCAGCTGAGTGCGAAAATCACTAGAATCACTCTTATATGTCTCCTCGGCTACAAGATTTTCTTTAATAAGGGGTTTTATGACGTTTGCTGCTGAGTATGAGTACGCCTGATCTTCATAGAGTAAGGCGTACTTGCTAGTGTTGGGTAGGGATTTGATATAATTAGATATCGCTAACCCTATACTTTCCGCATCAGGAATGAAGCGGATAGTTTCGTCACCGCTTTTCCTGATTTCGGCTGAGCCGGCATAAGCTGTAATGATTAGATCACCATTTTGTTTGGCTAGTGGCGCAACAGAAAGGACACTACCACTACAGGCCATATAAAAAACTTTAATATTTTCTAGTTTAAGCGAGTTATATGCTGACACAGCTTTCTTTGGATCACAGGCATCATCTTCAAATTTAACAGAAAAGTTTTTATAACCCTCAAGCTCGATTGCTTTCTTAACAAGTTCCCCCATAGAAGAGGCGTCTCCCGTGAGTGGGGCAATCACACCTATTATTGCTGGGGTAGGGCTATTTCCACGTTTTTCTAGACCATAGACGAATATACTAAGAATAATAATACCCACAATTAACCAAATAATTTTTTTATACTTATTCATAAGATTTAACATTAAAGACTAACTTCTAATAAAAGACTTTGATTGTTTCCGCTATAAGTATACACTCTGGGCTATTTTTATAGACAAAGCTGATATTTTGTCAGTATATAAAATACATTTCTACAATATAGAGCTAAAAATATAGCTAAATATTAGTATCTGTGCTATATTATATTTGTCTAAAATAGTAGACACTATATGAAAAGCATTATAAACACACTAACTGAGTCATTAGGGTTCTCAGCAAAGAAGAATAAGGTGTATTTAGCTTTGTTGGAATTAGGTGAGACAGAGGCTTCTAGTATTGCTAAAAAATCTGGATTGAAGCGGACAACTGTCTATAATATATTGCCAGAGCTTGTTTCCGATGGATTAGTGGTTATGTCTATACATAATGGAAAAAAAATATTTGCGATTGATTCACCTTTGCGGCTTTCAGAATTAGTCACAGAAAAACAAAATGCCTTAGAGAAAATAATGCCAGATTTATCAGCGATGCAATCACTTTTTTTCCATAAACCTAAGATCACAATTCTTGAGGGTGAGAAGGGGTTAAAAGAGGTTTATCGTGATTTTATTACTTCTTCATCACCCGGAGATACAGTTTTTTCTTATGCTGGCACTAGGGATAATTTTCAGTATGTTTCAGAGGATTTTTTAAGAGAATATGCTCAAAAGCGTATAGATAAAAAAATTAAACTGAGGTTAATCTCTGGTTCTTCAAGTCTCTCTGAAGAACTAAAAAGGGATGATCCATTATCTTTGCGAGAGACAAAGGTGACTGATAGTAAGGATTTTGATTTTTCTGGAGAAGTGATAATGTGTACAAACAAAGTGGCTTTTGTTTCATACAAAGAAAACTTCTTGAGTGTTATTCTTGAAAGTAAGGAGATATGTGCTATGCACAGGGCAACTTTCAATCTCTTGTGGGAGAGATTGTAAAATTTATTTGCAAAGTCATTAATTAACATATAAAACTATAACAACATGCCAAAATTATTTCAGAAAAATGTAGAAAATTTTACTTGCGAGCACTGCTGGGAAAAGGTGATTGGTAATGGTTACACTAATCACTGCCCAAAGTGTCTATGGAGTAAACATGTGGATATTAATCCGGGTGATAGAGCGGCTCTGTGTCAGGGGATGATGAAGCCAATTAAAGTAGAGGTTGAGAAAGGGGAATATTTATTGACTTATGAGTGTGAAAAGTGCGGCTTCTTGCGCCGTAAAAAAGTTGAGAAGGAAGACAATTTTGATGAAGTGATTAAGATTTCTAAAAAGGTGGCGCAAAATTAAATAATCTTCACCCTCACACCTTTGAAATTGGCAGAAAGTGTGTATAATATGGGAGTTCTTTCAAACAATGCGGGCGTAGTTTAACGGTAAAACTCCAGTTTTCCAAACTGGTGTCGCGGGTTCGACTCCCGCCGCCCGCACAAAAAATATAAATATGCTTGAATTTTCAAACATTAGAATTAATCTTGAACATGAGGATTATGTAAAAGAGATGTTGGAAAAACGCCAAGAAGAGATTGGGGAGCTTATTGAAGACCTGAGTAAATCTTTAGGAGAGGGCAATACAGCTAATATTCGTTTTCTAGAGGCTAACGAAAGACTTTGCCTAAAAATATATAAGAGACCAGAACAGGTGCCGGCGGGAATATTTTATTTGTCTCCAGAAAGTGAAGAAAGATTTTTAGAAAATCTAGAACACATAAATACTAAAGTTAGAGTGCCAAAAGTGTATGCTAGTTTTGAAACAGCTGACGGGAGTACAGATGGTAAACATCAATTTTTAATTATGGAAGCCTTATCAGCCGTAAGTGTAGATGATGTGCTCCAGGGCAGAGCAGAATTACCAAAAGCGTTTGATTTTTCTACTTTTAAAACTGATTTGTTGGATTTTGTTCAGAAAATGCATGATGAAAGAATTTATCACAGGGATTTACACGAAGGTAATATTATGATTAATAAAGAAAATGGAGAATTATACGTAATAGACTTTGGAGCGGCGGGAGAATTCTATGGTGAGCCTGAACCTGGTGAAAGGGGGCCTTATCATATTACAATAGATGGACAAACTAGGGTATTAACTTCTGATGAATCTATGGTTAAGACGGTAAGTAAGAAGCTCGGTGATAGCTTGACAGCTACTAATTAATTTGTTAATATATAAAATGGAAACAAAAGAGGACAAAAACGAAATACAAACAGAAATAAAGGAGTCCTATATGGGCTTTGAAATCTCAAAGCGTTTGAATCAGGAAATTGTTAAAATGCTTCCCGCGGTTTGGGATAGTGAAGAAGCAAACGAGATTCCTGATTCCCAAGGCCAAGTCTTGGTCAAGGATGGCTCCAAGGCTTTTCTGGAGCGGAAGGATGATCAGAAGATTATCATGATTCCGATCAGCGTGGATGTTCGGAATGGCGGCGTGGTCACCGCCCAACGGTTCTATGTTTGTACAAAATAAAGTGATTCTTAGATCACTGGGAGCTACCGATATTGGTGGCTCTTTTTTATTGTGCGGGTGAGTAAGATTTAACTTCTTATGCTACAATTAGGGTATTATTAATTTAACTAAAATAAAATATGCCCGAAGGATTAAAGGAGGATTTGGAAACTAATACTAAAAAGCCAGGAGTTGAAACGCCACAAGAGGTATTCAGTGAGTTTCATGGACCAGAAATTGTGGATATGAGTGTTGTACATAGTGAATTCCATGGGAAGGAGGATCGGGCTACAAGGGGTGATGCAGACAAACTTAACGAGGTTCGAGAGGATTTATTTGCCGCAGACAGAAATGTTCCTTCTATGTCTGCATTAGCTGAGGAGGATAGATGGAAGGCTTTGAGTCAAGAAGAAAGAGATGAAAAGTTGACACAGAATGCAAGACGAATGCATGATAAAGCAATGGACGATATGGCTTTTATGGAAGGCAGAAGACAAAAAGCACAGGAAGAAAAACTAAGGAAGGAAGAAGAAGGAAAATTATCATTTAAGCTAAAAAAGCTTCTTTCTTTTGATCTATTTTCATTTTTTAAGTAGATATTTTAAGAACTAAGATTGGACTAAAAACAAAAAAACCGCTTAAGGCGGTCTTTTGGAAATTTATCCCAGTAGTAAGTTTTTGAAGCAAAAAGCACTACGGGATTTCGATTTACTTAAGAAAATAAAAAACCACCTCTAAAATCAGGGTGGTTTTTTATTTTGTAAATCTTTATTTTACAGCTTCCTTCAAAGCTTTAGCGGCTCGGAACTTTGGAACTTTCATGGCAGCGACTTTAACAGTCTCGCCAGTTCTTGGGTTTCTTGCGTCTCTAGCAGCTCTTTGCTTGACTGAGAAGATTCCCAATCCGGCAATAGATACTTCCTCACCTTTCTTCAAAGAACCAACTATTGAATCAAATACCTTATCGACTACTTGTTCTGCTTGGACCTTGGTGGTGTTAAGAACACCATTTACTACCTCTACAATTGCTTGTTTATTCATAATATTGTTTTTAAGGAAGCAAATTATTTGATTTTAAAATGTCTGGCCTCGCTCTTCCAGAAACTATTCAAATTTTTAGGTCCTCGGATATTTTGGTTCAGAAACCAAAACCAGACCATAAAAATTTGAATGTTTCTTTCGGGCGAGGAAATCCGAGGACTTTTAAAATTAAACAATTCCTGCCCGGCTTTACTTTTTATTAAAAATAAGTATACTATTCTCATAAGCCCAAGACAGCTGGTGATCGCAAGATCTTAATATCCGGCCGAGGTTGAAAGTGCAAATTAAAAAAGGCATTTTCATACTCTAATTTCAACGGCTTTTATTAAAGGTCGTTTTTGTTTGTAGTAAATACAAACAAAAATGATCCTGATCGATTATATTTATACTTATAATTGAGAAGGGTCGTTTTTTAAAATCAAAAAAAATCATGCCAATATCAAAAGGTAAAAAGAAAGAGGTGATTGAGAAAGTTTCTCTTCTCCTTAAAGATGCCAAGTCAGTTGTCTTTTTTAATTTCAAAGGCTTC
>JBIIYK010000011.1:0-15290 GCA_044346845.1 Minisyncoccia bacterium
AAGTTGTAGATGCTCCCCCAGCTATGAAAGGCGATACTGCCACTGGTGGTTCAAAACAAATCACTTTGGAAACTGGTGCTATCATAAACGCTCCCCTTTTCGTAAATGAAAATGATACAGTGGTAGTGAATACCATAACTGGTGAGTACGTAGAAAGAGCCAAGAAATAAAAAACTACCTAGTCTCTCCTTAGCTAAGAAAAAAATATATAAGAAAACCCACCATCTCCAAACGGTGAGCTTTCCGTTCTTCGATGATGGGGCGTTACCTCTTCTGGCGGGGTGTTCCGAGCCTGTACTCGATTTGAACGTCGAATGCCGCCTTGCGTGAGTGAACCAGACCACCCATTGCTTCTGCAACAGACGACCCGATGCATCCGCAATGTGATTCTCCCTTGAAATGAGCATTGTACCAACCCGGGTCTAAACGTTTACGACCCACACGCTGCGAAATGATTATCTTCATCTCAAATCCCTTCTTTTTTGACTCTCTTGCTATAGTATCACATTTTATTCAAATTGTAAAGCTCAAAACAAATTCCCCTTCCTCAGACAACAAAATAGCCCTATTTCTAGGACTATTTTGTAACCTTCTTAGATTATTTTTATCTTGAAAGATATGGTAGTAGACCCATAAAGCGAGAACGCTTGATGGCCTCGGCCAACTGACGCTGGCTACGAGCACCCACGGCGGTCTTCTTACTACCCATAATACGAGCATGAGGATTAAGGAACTTCTTGATCAAGTCCAAATCCTTATAGTCCACATACTTTATATTATTTTGTGAAAAGTAACACTGTTTAGTCATTTTCGTAATTTTAAATTTTATTAATTTTGACCTTTATTTAGAAAGGAATGTCCTCAGGATTTATTTCTTCTGATGGATATTCTATTGTATCTATCTTATCAGCCTTGTTGGTAGCGCTCTTGGCTCCCCCTTCCGTCTGGCTTGGAGTGTAAGTTCCGCCAGTAGACCCTCGTCCATCTGGACCAAACTGAAAGTTCTCTACTATGATTTCTGTGCGATATTTTTTGGAATTAGTAGCTTTATCATCCCAACTTCTGGTCTGTAAGCGTCCATCTACAAATATTCCGCTACCCTTCTTTAAATATTGTTCAATCAATTCTGCTTGCTTACCAAAAGCGACAACATTGTGAAATTCACTAGTCTCTTTTTTATTACCATCCTTATCTTTATAAGTACGGTTAGTGGCAATGCTAAAATTTGTAACTTTAATACCAGAAGGTAGGGCTTTCAACTCAGGATCTCTGACGAGGTTCCCATAAAGAAAAGCTTTGTTAAGATACATACTTTGGGGTAAGGAATTTTATTTGTTCTCTCCCTACCGATTATTTCCCACAACGCTTTCGCTACGCGGGACAAGTTAATAACTATTCTTGAACTAATTCATCAATACTCTTGTCTATATCTTCTACTGAAGTAGCTTTCTTCTCCTCAGTTTTGATAGACTTCTTGGCCTTTGGAGTTTCCTCTTTATTGGCACTTCTAACATTTAGTTTCGGCGTAAACATAGTGTTCTCCCTTACGGTCTTAATGAGTAGATAACGAAGGACGTTTGGATATGCATCCACCGCCTTCTTTATCATAGGCATTAATTCTGACTTCGTCTCGAACTTTATCCAGCCAAAATAGGCTGTGTTGAATTTCTTCTTAATGTCCGCGACAGACTTGGTCATAGAGTAAGCGAGGTTAATAAGCTTTGGTTCGCCTTCACTGACTAGCGATCCTCCATCCTTTAGAACAATTGCTTTCAGGGCTTCAACCTCCTTTGGCAAGTTTTCCTCCGCGACGGTGGAAACTATATGGTAACCAAATTCGTAAACCTGGGCACCACCCTCTTTTTCTATTGTTTCGACTTTTTCCATAAGCCCAACCTTAACATATAAGGGGTGAAATATCAATAATGCCCAATTGTTATTCTAATTTCTTACAAAACTTCAGTAAATCATGATAGTAATGCATATAAGAATCCGCCAAAGCCTGATTCTTAATCTCTATAACAGTGGGAACCGGATCAAAAACCTGCAATAAAACTGTCCCATCACTATTTATATTGATATCCGCACTGTTCTTAATACTTGTAGGTAAAATATATAAATTACTTATTTTAGAATATTCCCGTGCGGTTCTTCGATCATCTTCCCCATATTCGTACATAAGCATATTCCAAGTAATATTCTTTTTAATTCGCAGTGAACAATATTCTTCGTAACTTTCTCTCATTGGATTATACCAGGTTGTCCCCACCCCACCGATAATAGTAATGGAGCTATTTTCAGGCAATCTATTCAGCAAAGCAATATGATAAGCCTGGAATTCCTCCTTACCAGAATAAACTTTAATATTATCAGCACCCAAAGAAGAACTACTGATAAAATTCTTAATCCTTAGATTTTTTGTTTCCAGTAAAAATTCATAAGGTTTACCTTGCTTAATAATTTTCCCATCTTCAAGGAAGCAAACAGAATCTGCACTAGATAGAGCAAAATCAATGTCGTGGGCAACCATAATAATACCCACACCTTTATTTTTAATCTTAGTAAGGTGAGATAGAATTATTTCTGACTGCTCCACATCAAGAGAAGAAGTAATTTCATCCAATAATAAATATTCCGGTTTTAAAGCTAAAGCACGAACTAGAGCACCTCTCTGACGCTGCCCAAGAGAAACCTCGTTTGGGAAACGATCAATGAAACCCTTCATATCAAACATTTCATACAGCTCTTCAAGATAAGCCTTGTTCTCTTTTAATAAACCTCTTACCTCAAGTGGTAATTCAATATTGCCCCGCATAGTTAAGTGCGGCCAAATAAATAACTGCTGAAATACCACAGATACTCTTGGCCAGGGCGCCACAATCTTACCTACGTCATCTGGGAAATTATAAGTATTATTATCAATAGTTACACTTCCAGATTCAGGCAGATCCAGCAATGATAAAGCCTTAAGTAAAGTAGTCTTACCGCTTCCACTAGGACCAATTATAGACGTAATTTTCCCAGGCTCAATCTCAATACTGATATCCTTCAATATTGTTCTCTCACCATATTTTTTTATAATATTTTTACCGCTCAACATATATTATTTTTCGGATAAATTTCTAGTGTATTTCTTCTTGAACCAGTAGGCTAATAAATTAAGAGGTAAACAGATAGCAATAAAGAAAACTGCTAAAGCAGTATAAATTTCAATTGGCTTATATATTACAGAATTAATTTGTTGGGCAACCCTAAATAACTCTTGAACAGAAATCAAACTGGCAAACAATGTAAGTTGAAGCATATTTACTTGTAAGGTAAGAAACTGTGGAATAGTCTGGCGAAAAATAATAGGAAACTGTATTCGAGAAAAAATTTCTCTCTTACTGAGACCACAAACTTTCCCAGCGATTACATATTGTTCTGGAAATTCATCAAGGGCGTCTCGAACAATTTGCGCCACACCAACAATATTAATCAATGACAAAGCAAACGCAGCGGTGATAAATGGCATAACCACAATTCCGAGCATAGCTTGTAAAGGATAATGCAACCAAAACAAAAGGACTAAAACTGGAGTACTGGCTAAAATAAAAGAAACGATTTTAAGAAATAAACCGGTACTTTCTTTCTGACGATAAGCCAAAGCACCAAACAGCACACCGAAGATAAGTCCAGACAACCAGACAACGAGGACTAAACCCAGAGTCACGAAAAGGCCCGATAACAGGCCTTCTCGATATGTGTAGATAATAGTCCACACTGACATATATTTATTTTACAGTTTTATAAGGTACGGCTACTCTCTGAAAACCAGTTAGATAATCTTTCTCATATTTATTTATAACACTATCAACATAACCATTATTTAAGAGCTCAATAATTGCGTTGTCTATAGTTGTCTTTAAAGAATACTCGCCTTTTTTAACCATCATGACATCTCCGTAGACAACAAGTGGACTAGAGATAAGTTTTATCCTCCCAGGATTATTTTTCATATACTGAGCAGCAGTAGTTGAATCTTGAAAGGTCATATCACCTTTTCCATCAGCAACATTCACAAATAATTGAGAAACGTCAGTCATCTGAGGAAGTTGAAGTGTTTTAGCATTAGGAAAATTCTGCGCAGCAATAACTTGAGAGTTCTCACCATCCAATGTAACAATTTTATAATTTGTACTATTTACAATATTTATATCACGATCAAATCTACTATCATCAGCTCTAACATAAGCATTGATTGGGCTATAAAAGAGAGGCTGAATGAAATCGGCACTTTTACCGCGAGTTGAATTACTCCAAGCGTCAGAACCAACTATGTCACACTTTCCAGTATTAAGCGCCTCAATAGCATCCCCCCAATTAACCTCAAGATTCCAGTCAACCTTAAGTCCCATGTTTCCAGCAGCTTTATTTAAAGTGTCATAAAATATACCAGATAATTTTCCAGTATTTGGATCCTTAATAAAAGCGGGTGGAAAAGCGGTATAACAAGCTCTGATTACACCAGATGCCATAACCTTATCATAAACAGAACCTTCTTTCATACCAACAGTAGATGAACCAGACATTTTTACAGTTAGTAAACTTATAATGATAACTAGAATTACGAGACCAACATTTTTTAACCAATTATTTTGCATATTTTTCTAAAGTTAGATTCTTATAAATTTTTTATAAAACTTCTCACTATTATATCATTAACACTTACAACTTCCTAATAATTTTATTACATTAATTGCGACATATTTTTTGCTTATGTTTAACGTTAATAAATGAATCTGCGTAAATAATAACCAATTTTACCTCTTTTGTCAATAATATTCCAACAAAATAGCCTTATTTTGCAATAATAGCTATATTATATAAAGATAAAATACTGTTGACAGAATTGTAACAACTATGCTAAGATGGTTGTATGTTAAAAGAATCATTAAAACAACTAGGTTTTACAGACAAGGAAATAGAAGTGTATTTAGCTGTGCTGGAGCAAGGTAAAACCACCCCAGCTAATATTGCTTTATTAACTGGAATTAATAGGACCACTGTTTACAGTATTTCTAAAGACCTATTAGAGAAAGGCGTGATAGCAGAAGACATTGCCGGACCAAAAAGCTACCTCGTTGCCCTACCCCCAGATGACCTTAAAAATTTAGCTAAAAAAGAGGAGCGGGATTTACAGTCAAAAAAAATACTTATAGATCAAGTAACTTCTGAATTACAAAACTTTACCAAAAACACTAAATATTCTATTCCAAAAATAAGTTTTATTTATGAAGAGGATATTGAAAACTTTTTACACAAGCAAACTCCCGAGTGGAATAACAGCGCCATGAATAAAGATAAGACTTGGTGGGGTTTTCAGGACCCGACCTTTGTTCTTCATTATCAAAAATGGATTGACTGGTTTTGGCAAGGAAATGCGCCCAAGGGTTTGGAATTAAAATTGCTTTCTAATGATACTGCGGATGAACAAATTGTTGCCAAAAAAGGTTACGAACATAGACAAATTAAATTTTGGGGCAAAAATAAAAATTTTACCGCTACCACCTGGATAGCTGGTGACTATTTGATAATGACGGTAACTAATCAGCACCCACATTATTTAGTGCAAATCCATGACGCTACCCTAGCCCACAACATGAGGGAAATGTTTAAGAATATCTGGGAAGGAGAGAAATAAAATATCAAACAAAATGCGCACCATCTATCCGTTCTCACGGAGATGGTGCGCATTGTTTAACAACGCACAAGCTCTAAATACCCTCCAAGACAGGCCGGGCGTATACCAGCACAATGATCAGTCAAGCGAACTCGCTTGCTGAAAAAAGGAACCTCGTTCTTAGGTTTCCCTCTTTGCATCCAAACCTCCTTCCTTCCCTTAACCCAAACAAAGGCAAATTCATCATTACGACGGAAGGGACTTTCCAAAGTCACCCGCATCCCCATGGTAATCCAAGATAACTTTGATGGATGATAGCGCCAACCACCATAAAAGATAAAGAGACCTTTTGAATCCCTCTTCACCTCGCGAGAAAGAAGATTATCTTTCATATCAAAACTCCTTATTTAGTAGAACTATCTAACAGAAGATTAACACATAATGCGATTTAAATCCCAAACACTTTATAAATATCTCTAATTCCTTCTATTAAAATAGAAGCGATTCACTAACTCAAAAACAAGGGCAATGAAAGAAATTAAAAATAAAATTGGTGACAGAATAAATGCAAAAAGAAAAAAATCAGAATCTACATAATATAAAATTACTACTAAAAAAGGAAAGGCTACTATACCAAAAATATAGAATAAAACTCTTACGAGCAAGCCTAAATTTTTCCCTTCATTTTTACTAATTTGGGGTTCATTTGGAACTGGATTGTTCTTAGGCTTATCAGATGGACTTAACACATATAAAATAAAGAAAATAATAAATAAAACACCAATAGGAAGTGCATAAAGTCCTATCAAACGACTCTCACCCTTATTTACTTCTCCTAATATAACAAAAATACCGACTAAAATTAATGAAATAATCGATATCCCTTTAAAGAAATCTTTCATAAATAAATTATAGCACAAATTTAATTCCAAACACCCTCTTGGCATTTTCTAGTAATTGGATACGAACTATTTCTGGATCTTCACCACGGATTTCAGCAATTTTTTTGTAGACCTCAATTACATAACTTGGTTCATTACGTTCCCCACGGTGAGGCACTGGGGCCACGTAGGGAGCATCTGTCTCGGCCTGAAGGCTAGCCAGTGGAACATTCTTTATTATCTTATCAAAGTCCTGTACGTAGGTTATAAGGCCAACGAAAGAAATAGTAAAACCTAACTCAATGAATTTCTGCGCCATTTCTAACTTACCTGTGAAAAAATGCACATCCCCTCTAAAAGAAGTTAGATTCTGCTCTTGCTTGATATTATTTAATATTTCTAAAGTATCAGCAAAAGCTCCGCCTTTTACTTCCCCATCACGAATATGGAGCATCAAAGCTTTATTTGTTTAACAAAATCAGCTTTCTGTTTAGCTTTTATTGCCTCTACATCACCGGTCAATTTATAATATTCCAAACCACATTCCCCTATAGCCACTACTTTAGGGTTTTTCACTAATTCCTCATAGTCAGATTCGTTAAATATTTCTTCCGGCTTGTGCGTAGGATGAAAACCAATGCAGGCCCAGACATTTTCATTTTCTGAAGCCACTTTTACCGCCTCCCTAGAAGTGATCAAATCTGCCCCAACGGCAATTGTCGCCACCCCAGCATCAGCCATCCTCTTTATCACCTCTTTTTGATCAGACCCATAGTCCTCAAAACCAAGGTGAGAGTGAATATCAATATATTTCATCAAAATAGTATATAGTAAAAGACTGATTGTATAAAGCCTGGTGGCGTGTATAATACGGAAAGTCTCAAAAAGGTCTTTAACCGCAAAAAGCTTGATAGTATCAAGTAGGGAGGTGTGTTTTCGTGACAGAACTTATTATTATCTATCTTCTTCTCCGTAAACATTTCGGATTTAAGATTAGATTAATGGAGTGGCTGATTGAAAAGGTCAACAAGATAAAACTTGACTCGTTCGAACATCCAATAGTCATATGGTTTGTTAGGAGGTTCACCAAGATAAAGCTTGGCTCATTCAAACACTCCATAGTCAGATGGTTTATCAGGAAGTTCATCAAGAAAAAAAGAACTAAACCGATAGACATAACACTAGAAGAAAAAACAGCAAACTAAAATCGGGCTCATGAAAATGGGCCTGATTTTTTAATCTTTACGCAAAAAGAGTGGAGCAGCTGGGCTTTTATTAGCTTTAACTAAATCTTTTATTTTCTGAGAGGTTTCTGGAAGAATAGGGTTTAACATTCGGCCAATAGTGTAGAGTTTCACAACTAAATCTTTTATGATTTCTACGCCTTTTTCTTTATCAGTTTTTACCAATTTAAATGGCTGAGTTTCTTGAATCATTTTATCAGCCTCAGCAATTTTCAACCACACTAAATCTGAAGCTTTTTGAATTTCAAATTTTTCCAACAAATCAAAAAATTCTTGAGGAATAGTTTTATCTGGCACTGTGACTGGACCACTCAAATTTGTTTCTGCCATCTTCATCACTCTTGAAACAAGATTACCAAGACCATTAGCCAGATTAGCATTATAAGCCTCCTTAAAACCTTCAGGTGTAAATGGTGAATCTTCAAAAGGATGGGCCTCTCTGGCCACATAGTAGCGTAAGGCGTCAGTACCATACTCTTTTATTATATCTACCGGACTAACCACATTGCCAAGAGATTTTGACATTTTTACTCCACCGGCGGCCGTCACAAAACCATCAATAATAACACATTGAGAATTTGGTAGACCCGCAGCCAAAAGCATCCCCTGCCACATAGCGCTCTGCTGACGTAAATTATCTTTACCACAATATTGAACCATACCACCTGTTTCTACTTGCCACTTGTTAAATTTTTCCAAATCATCCGGCCAACCAATAGCAGAGATATAATTTACCAAAGCATCAAACCAAACATACATTACCTGAGTCTCATCACCTGGCACGTCTATCCCCCAAGGCATTTTGGTCTTTAGTCTAGAGATACTAAAGTCCTGAAGGCCTGCCTCTACAAACTTTTTGATTTCATTGTAACGAAATGCTGGAATCACAAAGTTTGGATTTTTTTTGTAAAAAACTTGGAGCTTATCCTGTAAAGTAGAAAATTTAAAGAAATAGTTTTCCTCCGCTCTTAATTCTAATTCCAAATTTGGGTGGTCAGCACACTTACCATCTACTAGATCAGAATCAGTTTTTTCCAACTCACAACCAACACAATATTTTACTTGATAATTTTTTTTATAAATATAACCATTCTTGTCACACAGTTTCCAAAATTCCTGGGCGGTTTTAATATGACCAGCATCAGTAGTTCGAATAAAATTTACATCCTCACTCACGCCCAAAAGACTTAGTAATTCCTTAAATTTACCAGCATAAAAATCTGCAAACTCCTGTGGAGTCTGCTTATTATCCAAAGCTTTTTGATATATCTTCTGACCATGCTCATCTGTCCCGGTATTAAAAAAAACTTCATAACCTAAAAGCTTTTTGTAACGAGCAATTATATCCGCCCGCACAAACTCCAAAGCGTGGCCCATATGAGCCTCGGCATTTACGTACGGTAGAGTGGTGGTAATATAAAATGGTTTAGGCATAATTTAAGAAATGGAATCTAGCATTTTATTGGCTGTCCCTTTATCTTTTTGGACATCATCTATAAATTCCATCAGAGCTGAAGCAATGGGAACAGACAAGATTATACCAAGGAAACCAGCGAGCTTTCCTCCAATTATTAAAGATAAAATGATAATAATAGGCGAAACTCCAATCACCTTCTTTACTACTAACGGATATAATAAGTGGTTTTCAAATTGATGAATAATTACGAATAAACCTAAAACAATAAGCGCCATAGTCAAACCACCACCGGTGAAGCCAAACAAGATAGCTGGAATAGCCGACAAAATAGGTCCAAAGAGAGGAATAATTTCCAAACAACCAGTAATAACGGCCAGGACTAGAGCGTTTTGAATACCTAAAATTGTTAAGCCAAGATAAGTCAAAACACCCACCAAAACACAGAGTAGTAACTGCCCTTGCATCCAATAACCTATTTTCTTTTGTGACCTTTTCCAGAGATCTATAATATATACCTCATTTTTAACTGGAGTTATTATCTTTAGGAACTTCTCTACTCCACCTTCCTGCACAGCCAAGTAAAAGGATAAAACAATTATCAAAATAAATGAGAACACACCTCCAAATATACCGCTAGCAATATTTATTATGCTATCTGAAGAGTTTGAAGCAAAAGATTGAATTCTAGTAATTAAACTACTTAAACCAGAGGTTTCTACATTTCCTGATGGTAGGCTATCAATTATCTGTTTACCACTATTAAGGCCATCTGATATACCGCCAACTATCTTCCCGGTTTGAGTGATGTTTTTATCGTTTAACGGATTCCATAAGGTAATGGAGTCTAAATATTTTGGCGCATTACTCAAAAGGTTTGAGGCTTCTTTTAAAACGGGCGGAATAAAGAAATACAACAAACCAGAAAAAACTATCACAATACAAAGATAAGTGATAATAACGGCAAAGATTCTTTTAACTCTGTATTGATGAAACCAATTAATGAGAGGCTCTACCGCCGAAGCGATGACAACGGCTGTTAAAACAACCAGCACTAAATCCAACATCTGATAGAGTAAGAAAGCAATCAGCAAAACAACCAAGGTTTTCACAATCACCCCAGTACTAATGTTAAAATTTTTCTCAGGTATGTTCATAAAAACTATTATAACACAATTAGTATCTAATTAGAATTTTAAAATATCCTCAAAATCTTTCTTGTCTTCAAAACGCCCAACGATGGCCAAGTTAAGACCAGAGTCTACAAATATTTCCTGGGCCAGCTTCATCACCTCTTCCGCTGTGACAGACTCAATTTCAGCCTTTATTTCTTCAGGTTTTTTAATTATCTCATTCATTATTTCTTGACCGCCATAAAACTTGGCTAATGAATCTGAAGACTCTAAACCTAAATACATCACCCCAGATAAATTCTGCTTAACTTTTTGCAACTCATCAGGGGCTACAATTTCAGTCTTCAATCTATTTAGTTCACCCAGAATAACTGAGATTACTTCCCCCACTCGTTTGTTATCTACTCCAGCACTCACCGTAAAAACCCCATGATCAGTAAAAGAATCCTGACCAGCACTAATATAATAACAAACACCCATCTCGTCTCTTAATTTCTTAAATAGACGTGAACTCATGCCCGCATCCAATACTCCTTCTAAAACTCTCATCACACGATCTCTCTGGTCATAAGTATCAAAAGTTCGAACACCTAAAATTAAATGAGTTTGATCTGTCTCTTTCTTAAAGAGAGCAATCTCAGGCTTACTTTGACTTTCTTTTATCTCTTCTTTAACCCCCTTTAGAGACTTGGGCATAACACCAAAAATATTCTTAATATTCTGAACAGCCTCGCCCTCAATAAAATTACCAGAAACAATCACAGTTGTAGCGGGAGCGGTATAAAACCGGGTACGATAATTAACAAAATCATCCCTGGTCATTTTTTTAATATTTTCTTTTGGCCCGGTAATATCCCAGCCAGCTGGCTGATCACCATAAACCAATTTGTAAAATAACTTTTGGACCTGATATTGAGGTATGTCTTCCCGCATATTTATCTCTTCGATAATTACACCTTTCTCCTTTTCTATCTCTGCTTCTGGGAAAAGAGGATTTAAATACATATCAGAAATGATATCTAAAATTTTAGCAAAGTGGCTAAATTCTGCCTTGGCATAATAACCAGAATATTCATTTGAAGTAAAAGCGTTATAATGAGAGCCAAGGTTATCCAGCTCAGAACTGATAGCGGAATTATTTGGTCTTTTTGTGGTACCCTTAAAAAAAATGTGCTCCAAAAAATGAGAAATGCCGTTTTTCTCTTTAGTCTCATAGTTTGAACCAGCTTCAACCAAGACAAAAACCGTCACCGTTGGGCTATCTTTCATGGGAATAGTTATAACCCTAACCCCATTTTCTAGGATTGTTTTATTGTAGTTCATAAAACAAATATAGCACAGATTTTGAGACTAGATCAATTTACTTTTTAAATAAGAAACTAGTTCCTTAACCGCTATTCTTTCCTGCTCCCCAGTATCACGGTCACGAACGGTCACGGTATCATCTTTCTCAATAGTATCAAAGTCCACCGTCACACAAAAAGGTGTACCGATTTCATCCTGTCTTCTGTACCTCTTGCCAACATTTCCGTTATCATCAAAGACAATAGGGTGAATCTCTTCATTTAAAATCTCAAAAACCTCTCTAGCCTTCTTTACTAATTCTGGTTTATTTTTTAAGAGTGGGAAAACAGCCACTTTGACTGGCGCCAAGCTTGGCTTGAATTTTAAATATACTCGCGTTTCACCATTCATAATATCCTCCGTATAAGCGTCACAAATAGCTGCAAAAAATAGCCTCCCCACACCAATGGAGGATTCTATAATATGCGGAATAAATTTTTCATTACTTTCTGGATCTTGATAAGTCAGTTCTTGGCCGGAACCTTTGGAATGTTGAGTTAGATCATAAGTACCACGAGCATGAACGCCCTCTAGCTCATCAAAGCCCCAGGGATAATTATATTCTATATCATAGGCTTCCTTAGCATAAAAGACTAGATTTTCATGTTTTTTCCAACGTAAATTCTCCTCTTTAAAACCAATATTAAGTAAAGCCTTGAAGCGATACTCCCTCAACTTTTCATACTCAATCATTTCCTGGTCGGGCTCGGTTAAATACTGCATCTCCATCTGTTCAAATTCTCTAGTTCTAAATAAAAACTGTCTTGGAGCTATTTCATTTCTAAAAGCCTTTCCAATTTGAGCAATACCAAATGGTAATTTCAAGTGTTGAGAATCCAAAACATTTTTTACGTTCACGTAAATACCTTGGCAAGTCTCCCCTCGTAAGTATGACGGTGCCGTACCAGATTCAGTGAAATCACCAAGATTTGATTTCACCAATAAATTAAATTTGCGGGCTCTGGTAAAATTCTGCTTGCCACAGTTTGGACACTTTATTTTTGCTTTATTTTCATCAAATAATTTGTTTATATCCTCCTCAGACATTTTTTCATCAGCTGTCACCCCTATTTCTTCCAGAACTTTATCTACTCTAATTCTATTATTACACTCCTTACACTCAGCTAATGGATCAGAAAAACCCTTGGTATGTCCAGAAGCTTCCCAGATTTTAGGATTCATAAAAATACTGGAATCAAGCCCAACAATGTCCTGACGTTTATGAACCATCCACTTCCACCAATGAGCCTTGAGGTTATTTTCCAACTCCACTCCCATTGGACCAAAGTCATAAATACCAGCAAAACCGCCATATATTTCTGAACTAGGATAAACAAATCCTTTCCTCTTACAGAGACTGATAATCTTCTCCATCAATTCATTATCTTTTATTTTTTTATCCATAATAAGTATAGTATATCTAAACAAATACTTTTCACAACTGTTATTTAACTACTTTGTCAGTTTCAACTTTATAATAAGGATCATTGCTTAAGGTGGTATTAAGAGCGGGAGAAGAACCAGAAATGGTGGTGAGGGTAAAGTTGTCTTTAGCACTTAATGATGCCTCTCCAATTAAACTGGCCACCTGACCAATCTGCTCAACACTCGGAAGTAGAGAAACTTGGAAAGATACTTCTTTGGCAGGAGAAACACTTCCCGCCCCAGCAGAAATATTACCAGCATTCCAAACCAGAAGACTTGTATCTGCTTTATAATCAATCTTTTCAGTAGATGGGCTGATGACCCCCACCCAACTCACATGGGGAGGTAAAGTGGCAGAAACCTGAACATTGGATAGATTATTCAGAGGATTAGTGATTGTCCAATTTATAGTGTAAGTTGTTGCCTGATCTACCTTTGGTGGTAGTGGGCCAATGTTTTCAATATTGCCGACATAATATAAGGCTTTAGCAAATAACTGCGGAGCAGAAGCAATTTTTATTTTTCTGGAGTCTGTAAAGAACACGTCCTCTTGTCCTTCAAGGTAATCAACTCGATGTCCTTTGACAGAAATATTCATAATGATAACTGGATTATTTATACCGAGTCCAGTTACTGAACCAGCACCAAAGCTGTTAAAGGTAAACTTACTTGTTCCAGCTTTTCCTGATTCTAATCTAGCCAAGATTGGATTAGTGGTTTTATTAAAAACAAGTGTATTATTTACAGATTGATAAAAACCATCACTAGCTTTAACTGAGGATTTATCTAGAATGTTACCATTAATAGTCACCTCAACAGACACGTCTGACACTTCATAAGGTAAATTATTCTGCCAATTTATTTGAGTTTCAATTTTTTCTCCAGCGTTTGACACATATTCAGAGACATCCTGACCATTAAACAAAACATCGGCACTCACGAATGGCCGCCTAATAGTCACTGAAGAAAAAGCAGTAGAGAAAGGAACGTCAATAGACAGATTATCATTTTTTGCCTGTGAACCAGTACTAAAGTTAAAACCTCTTTCCTCACCCTCCTGCCCACCAAGAACACCAGAGAATTTTATAGTTCTTTTGGCCCCGGGTTCCAAATCACCAATTAACCATAAATTATTCTTGGAAAATGTCTTTGGGTTTGAATCGGAAAATACAAAACCAAACGGATAATCTGCTTTTAGTAATAAACCTTTTATCATTGACGGTGAGTTTGATGTTATTTCTACTGAAAATTCCACATTTTGATTTGTATTTATCTCTTTAGGGCCAGTGACGATAATATTTACTGGTGAGGAACTAATCAAGACAGAGACATTCTTGGTTTTATTAAACAGAGAATTGGAACCAGCAATCTTATATTCTAAACCAATACCTATTTCTTTTTTTACATTTTCCTCTCCGAAAAGAACCACCGACATATTTCTTTTTATTGTCTGATTAGGTAAAATGTTTCCTAAGAAAATCTGAGCTGTTTTAGCTGGTAATCCAGAATCAGAAACCTCCTTAGCCCCTGGTGGAAAAGTAACAGTTAAGTCAGACGCGGTTAAGGCTGTATTATTATTATTCTTAATTTCTAATTCGAAAGAAAAAACTTCTCCACCAGTAATAGAAACGGGGGCTTTGACGTTTATTTCAATATTATTAGCGGAAACTATATTACCACCACCCATAAACTTATAAAGCATAATTCCCAGAGCAAGAACAAAAAAGATAATTGAATAAATCAAAATCTTCATAGGAAAAGAACTACCTTTTTTTTGTGACCTAAACATTTCTGCCCCCACTTCTTTAGTATCAAATTCACTGTCATCCCAAACCTGGTTCACGATATTTTCTTTATCAAGAAGCGTGTGTCTCTTAACCCTCTTAGTCACTAAATCCTCCTTGGCATCAAGAATTTTTTCTAATTGACTTATTTTACTTTTGGAATCTTCATACATACCAAAATTATAACACAAAAAAAACATAACCCAAACACGGCTACCTTAACTAAAACAAGAATTTAGAGATGCGTTTCTTTTAAGGATTTATTTATCTCCAAAATCGCCCTAGATTTGAGAGAAGACATGGAGGCCAGTAATTCCAGAGTAAAGTATGGTGATTCAATAAATTGATTAAAGTCCCCCAGATTACCGATATAGCCCAGGCTCGACAAAATACGTAGGGCCAT
>JBIIYK010000012.1:0-14680 GCA_044346845.1 Minisyncoccia bacterium
TGTTGAAGTAAGTGGAAAAGTTAATGAGCGCCCTGAAAGAAACAGAAAGGCTGATGTTTTGAACGGCAATATTGAGCTTGAAATACTAAAAATAAACATCCTAGCTGAAGCAGCGCCACTTCCTTTTGATATGTCGGCTGATGGATTTAATCTCGATTTGATAACAGAGCTTGATAACCGAGCCCTTACACTTCGCCATCCTAGAAATCAAGCGGTGTTCAAGATACTAGAAACCGTAATTGACAGTTTTAGAGAAATAATGAAAAGTGAAAACTTTTTTGAATTCCAGGCGCCATGCATTGTGCCTGCCACTGCCGAAGGTGGAGCAGAAGTCTTTAAAATTGGTTACTTTAACAAGTCAGCATATTTAACTCAATCTCCACAACTTTACAAACAAATTGTTATGAGCGCTTTTGAAAGATGTTTTTCTGTAAATAAAATCTTTAGGGCTGAACCAAGCGCCACCACTCGACATCTTACTGAAATTATATCATTGGATGCTGAAATGGCCTTTATTGATTCCTGGACTGACGTTAGGGATATGGAGGAAAAGACAATTAGATACATATTAGAGCAAATTAAGAATAAGAACGCAGAGCACTTAAAAATACTAGGAGCGGAGCTTCCAGTGATGATAGAAAAAACTCCAACCATGTCCTTAAGAGAAGCTCAGCAAAAAATATTTGAAGCTTACGGACGTGATAACAGACAAGATAAAGATCTTTCATCTCAAGACGAAGTGGAGATCTGTGAAATAATTAAAAAAGAAACTGGTTCAGATTTCGTGTTTGTTTATGGCTACCCAACAAAAAAGAAACCTTTCTATGTTTATCCAAACCCAGAGGAACCGGAGTTTAATGAAGGACTAGATATGGTTTGTAGGGGCCGTGAACTTTCCAGTGGTGGACGAAGAATAAACAATTTTGAACAGCTTGAGAAGCATGTAAAAGAATGGGGTCTTGATCCAAAAACAATTACTATGTTCTTGCAGGCTTTTAAATACGGAGTTCCACCAGAAGGCGGATTTGCTTTTGGGGCTGAGAGGATTGTTATGCAATTCTTGAATTTACCCAACGTTCGCCAGGCTGTAATTTTCCCTAGAGATATGAACAGAATAGATGAAAGACTAGAAGGAACGGAAGCTGAATATTAAAAAAAATGCTACCCCGTAGTGAATTTTGTTTTACCAAAATCTACTACGGGGTGCTATACTAACGCAATGTTGGAAAATTCTTTTAAAATCAAGACGGAGGTATTTGAGGGTCCATTAGACCTCTTATTGAACTTGATTGAAAAAAGAAAATTATTTATCAATGACATTGCCTTATCCAAGGTGGCAGATGATTATATTGCGTATTTAAGAAATCTGGAAAAGTTTCCAATAGCTGACTCCGCTGATTTTTTGGTAATTGCCTCTACTTTACTTTTAATCAAATCAAAATCACTACTACCAAACTTAAGCCTATCAGAAGAAGAACAAAGTGACGTAAATGACTTGGAGAGAAGGTTAAAAATATATCAGAGAATAAAAGAGTTAAGCGTTCATATCAAGAATCAATTTGGTAAAGACATTATTTTTGCTCCCGAACCAAGAAAAGCTATAGCTGTTTTTTCTCCAGACCAGACTATGACTAAGGATAACCTTTTAACCGCTATTATCTTTGTCATTAAAGCTTTACCTAAAAAAGCAGAGGATATTCCTAAAGCTATAGTGAGAAAAGTTATCAGTTTGGAGGAAATGATTGGTAATTTAACCGATAGGATTCAGAGTAGTATTAAACTTAGTTTTAGGGAGTTTGCCAAAGTTGGCAAAGAAGAGCGAGTCAATGTTATAATAAGCTTTCTAGCCATGCTGGAGCTCGTAAAACAAGGTATTGTAAGCGTTAAACAAAACAATCAGTTTGAGGATATTGAAATAGAGACACAACAAACAGGAGTGCCACATTATAATTAAAATACGAAACAAAATGGAAGAATTAACAATAGACAATCAAATAGAAGCAGTACTTTTCTGGAAAGGTGAACCCCAATCAATAAAAAAACTGGCGGCTAGTTTGGGTAAAAAGGAAGAAGAAATTTTACTTGGCCTAGAAATTCTAAAAGAAAAAATTAAGGGCAGGGGAGTTGAACTTATTTATAAGGATGATGAAGTAACCCTAGGTACGGCCGCAAAACTCTCCCACATTATTGAAAGACTAACCAAAGAAGAATTGGTCCGTGACTTAGGCCGGGCCGGCTTAGAAACTATTTCCATTATTGCTTATAAGGGTCCAATTTCTAGAGCAGAAATAGACTATATTCGCGGTGTCCAATCAAATTTTATTTTGAGAAATTTACAAATCAGGGGTCTGGTAGAAAAAATTACTAATCCCAAAGATGCCAGAAGTTTTCTATATAAACCAACTTTTGACCTATTACAATTTTTAGGTATTTCTAAAATAGAGGACTTGCCTGAATATGAAAAAGTAAAAATTGAATTTGAACAAAATATAATTAAAGATGAACCAGTAGAGCAAAAAGTAGAAGCTATATCAGAAAGTGTAGAGGAAGAAACCCCTGATACTAGCTTGAGTAGTCCTGAAAATATATAATGACACCCAAAGAAGCTAAAAAACAAAAAGTTCTTGCTTTATTTATTGTCATCTTATTATTTGTATTTATAGGTGTACTTTTTTTAGCTGTGAGTATAAATAATAAAACACGAACTGAAAATCTGAGAATTAAAGTTTTAGAACTTAAAAAGGACCGCGAGCTAGCCCAAAAAATAACGAAAATCAAAACCGCCACTTCCTCACTACCAGAAATAAGTAGTAAGTCATACTTAACTTTAGCCATAGCCAACTCGGGAAAAGAAAAAGTTCTTCTTTCACAGGAATCAAATTTACCCTTACCCATAGCCAGTCTTACCAAATTAATGGTCGCAACTATTGTTTTAGAAAACGCACAACCAGAAACGCTAATTACTGGAAATCTTGACTATATAGGCTTAGAAGAAAGTGCATTTATTCTTGAGGTAAACAAAACTTATACCGTTAAGGAGCTACTAACTAGTGCTTTAATTTCCTCAGATAATGACTCAGCCAGACTCTTATCTAGTATTTTAGGTGAGACAGATTTTTTAGCTAAAATGAACCAAAAAGCTAAGGACCTTGGTATGACACAAACCGCATATACCAATATAACAGGTCTCGATCCCAAAGACCTTTCTACAGGTATAAACACGTCTTCAGTGAACGATTTGGCTAAACTGGTGGTATACATTAAAAATAAGCATCCGGAGATTTTCAAAATTACTTCAGAGGCGCAGTATAATTTTTGTGATATAAATAATTTCTGTAAGCAAATACTTAATACCAATAAACTTCTAGAGGATAAAGATTTAAAATTTAAAATAATTGGAGGAAAAACTGGTAGCACTGACCTGGCTGGAAAAAATTTAATTTTGTTGACACAAATCTCTCCAGAAATTTACCTCTTAAACATTGTTCTTGGTTCCAAGGATAATTTTATGGATACAAAGTCGCTTATTAATAATGTCATAATAGAAAATTAATTTATGGATATTTTAAAAGTAATAGTGCCCACCACAATCACCTTTATAATAGGTATTCTTATTACTCCACTTGTCAGTAATTTTTTATACAAAAATAAAATGTGGAAAAAGAAGAGCGTTGTGGCTGCCACAGACGGAGGAACAACCACCATCTCCCAAAAACTTCACAATGACGAAGAAAGAAAAACTCCAAGAATGGGGGGGATTATCATCTGGGCTTCAGCACTGCTAACTATCTTGCTCTTTTGGCTAGGGTCTTTGATAGATGGTCCGGTTTTAGTTAAGTTAAATTTTCTCAGTCGAAATCAGACCTGGTTGCCAATATTTACTTTAATCATTGGAGCATTTGTTGGCCTCATAGATGATTACTTCAGTGTGACTGAGAGGTATGATCAAAAAGGTGGGGGTCTTTCTTCTAAAAAAAGGCTGTTGGCAGTTTTTCTCATTTCACTAATTGGTGCTTGGTGGTTTTATTTTAAATTGGAGATGACTGGTATTATTATTCCATTCTGGGGAGTTTGGGATGCTGGAATTTTATTTTTCCTCTTTTTTATAGTGGTAATGCTAGCCACATATTCCGGGGGAGTGATAGACGGATTAGATGGTCTGTCCGGAGGAGTTTTTGGTATAATTTTCAGTGCTTATGGAATAATAGCTTTTATGCAAAACCAAATTGATTTGGCCACCTTCTGCTTTGTACTGGTGGGTGGACTTTTGGCCTTTCTTTGGTTTAATATTCCACCAGCTAGATTCTTTATGTCAGAAACAGGCACTATGTCACTAACCATCACCCTTGTAGTAGTGGCTTTCCTCACCCAACAAGTACTTATTTTACCCATTATCGCTTTTCCTTTAGTTATTTCTTCTGGCTCAAGTATTATTCAGCTTTTATCTAAAAAATTCCGCAATGGTAAAAAAGTTTTTCTAGTAGCCCCACTTCACCATCATTTTCAAGCCCTCGGCTGGCCAGCCACTAAGGTGGTTATGCGCTACTGGGTTATAGGAATCATTATGGCGAGTATTGGTATCATCATAACTTTAATTGGTTAAAAATGCCCAAAAAAGTAGATAAAATATTTTTGATTTCTTTTTTTGCCCTCTTGATTTGTGGTCTGATTGTTTTTATCTCTGCCTCATTAGGTATTTATGCAAGAGATAATGCTAAATTTACTTCTATAGTGTTTAATCAATTATTTTTAGGCTTATTTGCTGGTTTATTTGCTTGTTTTATTACTTCTAAAATACATTACAAATATTTACAAAAATTTTCTTTTATTATTTTCCTTTTATCCATCATTGCTTCCGTTTTGGTTTTTGTCCCTGGTATCGGCGTGAGCCATGGTGGGGCTAGCCGATGGTTGGATATTTTTGGCTATTCCTTTCAGCCATTAGAATTTCTAAAAATTGGTTTTATAATATATTTTGCGGCTTGGATTTCCGAATATAAGGATAAAATTCAAACCTTGGGGCACGGTTTACTGCCATTTATGGGCATAACTGGTGTCGTGGGAGTAATCTTATTAATGCAACCAGACACTGATTCTTTTATAATTATTTTTCTGGTTGGCGTTGCTATGTATATTGTTGGAGGTGGAAGATGGCTTCACGTGTTTCTAATTGGAATCATCTGTCTGGTTAGTATTGCGGGTCTATTTACCATGAGACCATATTTATTAAATCGTCTTAATACTTTTTTTGATCCAGGGGCCAATGCCCTTACTTCCGGTTACCAAATCCAACAATCCTTAATTGCCGTTGGTTCGGGAGAAATATTTGGTAGGGGACTAGGACAAAGTATTCAAAAATACAAATTTTTACCAGAATCTATTGGGGATTCTATTTTCCCTATAGCAGCTGAAGAATTTGGTTTTATCGGTAGTGTCTTTATAATATTTTTATTTATATTTTTCCTATCCAGAGGCTTAAAAATAAGCACTTTGGCACCAGATGTTTTTAGTAGACTTTTAGTGCTGGGAATTGTTATACTTATAACAATCCAGTCTTTTTTAAATATTGCCTCTATGACTGGAGTTATACCACTATCCGGATCCCCCCTCATTTTCTTTAGTCAGGGAGGTACTGCCTTATTTTTTACTTTAGTAGAAATGGGGATAATTATAAATGTTTCAAAGTATAGAAAAATAATTTAAAAAATATATATATGAAAATATTATTAACTGGTGGTGGTTCAGGTGGTCATTTTTATCCTTTAATTGCTGTTGCTGAAGCAATAAATCAAATTGCCAAAGATGAAAACCTTGTATCTCCCAAGCTGTATTTTATGTCTGATAGTCCATATGATACTGAAACCTTAATTCAAAATAATATCACCTTCATTCCGATTTCTGCCGGTAAGATCAGACGTTACGCTTCCATATCAAACTTCTTTGATCTTTTTAGAACATTTTTTGGAGTAATAGGTGCCTTAAAAAAAGTGTTTGATTTGTATCCCGATGTTATTTTTAGTAAGGGGGCTTATGCCAGTTTCCCAGTTCTCACCGCAGCTAGACTACTGCGCATACCGGTTATTATCCATGAATCAGATAGCGTTCCAGGTAAAACAAATCTTTGGGCTTCAAAATTTGCCAAAAGAATTGCTGTTTCTTATCCTGACACTGCCGAATATTTTCCAAAAGAAAAGGTTGCTTTTACTGGTAATCCTTTACGAAAAGCTGTTTTAAATATCAATAGAACTGGCGGTCATGAATACCTTAATTTAGAAAAAGATATCCCAACTATTCTTATTATTGGTGGCTCACTTGGAGCAAAAATTATAAATGAAAGAATATTAGATGTTTTAACAAAATTGATAGAAAAGTATCAAGTCATACACCAAACTGGTAAAAACAACGTTGAAGAAGTATCCAGCACCTCTGCTGTTATTTTAGGTGATAATCAAAATAAAAATCGTTACCGTATCTTTGACTACCTTAATGATTTAGACTTAGTAATGGCAGCTGGAGCGGCTGATCTTGTTATTAGTCGAGCTGGTTCAACCATCTTTGAAATTGCTAGCTGGGGAGTACCCAGTATTGTTATTCCAATTACCGAGTCAAACGGTGATCATCAGAGAGTAAACGCTTATGCCTACGCCAGAAGTGGGGCCTCTTCAGTCATAGAGGAAATAAACCTAACCTCAAATGTTTTACTCACAGAGATTGATCGAATCATGCAAGATAAAAACCTTAGAGAAAAAATGTCTACTTCTGCTAAAAACTTTGCCAAACCAAACGCCGCCAACACCATCGCTAAAGAAATCCTAACCATTGCTTTAACTCATGAAGAATAATATGCCAGAAAACAATATACCAAAAATAATCACAAGATTTGCCCCAAGCCCCACCGGTTTATTTCATGTTGGTAGTGCACGAGTAGCTTTATTTAATTATTTGTTTACGAAACAAAACGGTGGAGAATTTTTACTTAGAATAGAAGACACTGATGAAGCTCGTAGCAAACCAGAGTGGACAAAAATGATTTATGATTCCTTAAAATGGCTGGGCATAGACTATAAAAAATCTTTTATCCAATCTGAGAGGACAGAGGTTTACAAGAAATATTTGGAAAAATTAATTTCTGAAGATAAGGCTTACATTTCTAAAGAAGAAGTAACAGAAGAAGGACAAAGGGCTGAAGTGATTCGTTTTAGAAATCCAAATAAAAAAGTAAAATTTAATGATCTTATTCGTGGAGATATTGAATTTGATACAACTGAATTAAAAGATTTTATCATCGCCAAGAGTTTAACTGAACCTATCTTTCACCTAACAAACGTTATAGATGATTTTGAATCAGGAGTTACCCACGCCATTAGAGGTGAAGACCATATCTCTAACACCCCAAGACAAATATTAATATTTGAGGCTATCGGTGGCAAAGCTCCTACTTACGCTCATTTACCGCTCATCTTGTCAGAAACAAGAGAAAAACTCTCCAAAAGAAAGCATGGTGAATTAGTATCTATTGCCTACTACCAAAAGGAAGGTTACCTGCCAGAAGCCTTTATTAATTTCATTGCTTTTCTAGGTTGGAATCCTGGCACAGAGCAGGAGATTTTATCTATGAATGAACTTATAGAGAAGTTTGATATTATGAAAGTCCAAAAATCTGGGGCAATATTTAATAAAGAAAAGCTCCTCTGGTTTAACAAAGAGTATATAAAAAAATTACCAAATAGCATACTAAAAAAAGAAATCGGAGACAGATTAAAAGTAAAATATACTTACACTGATGAATTACTAGATAAAGTAATTAATATTATCACTGAGAGAATAAATACCTTTGGCGAGTTAGAAAAATACGTGGAAGTGGGGGAGTTTGATTACTTTTTCCAGAGTCCGGAACCGGTCAAAGAAATGTTAATTTGGAAAAAAGATACAGACTTTACTATTCCCAAAAATAATCTGCAAAAAATATCAGAGTTGCTGGAAAATATACCAGAGGTAGATTTTACCGAGGAAAAATTGAAAACTATCATGATGCCCGTAGCTGAAGAACTTGGAAAGGGAAGTGTTCTTTGGCCCCTACGAGTCTCTCTTTCTGGCAAAGATAAATCTCCTGATCCTTTTACCTTACTTTCAATTTTGAGTAAAAATGAATCATTAAAAAGAATTGAAACAGCTATAAAACTTCTTTAATTTTTATTATAATGAAGAAATTATTTTTTATTAGTGTTTCTATTATTATCCTAATACTTTTAATAAGTACGACGTCTAACGCTGATAGTGTTGAACAAATTCAAGCAAAGATAGACGCAGCCAATAAGAATCGAGCATCTCTAGAAAAAGAAATTGCCTCCTATCAAACTCAGCTAAAAAATATTGCTGATCAGGCTACCACTCTACAAAATACCATAAAATCTCTTGATGTTTCCACTAACAAAATAAGCACTGAGGTCAAACTAACTGAAACAAATATAAATAAAACTTCTTTTACCATAGAGGATACCAACCTGGAAATAAAAGACAAAGAAAAGAAAATAAATACTGGCAAGCAAGTAATTATTAACAGCCTAAAACAGCTTAATGAAGCCGATACCCAAAGTATTTGGGAGATTTTACTGGCCAAACAGAGTCTGGCTGATTTTTGGGCAGAAATTGAAAATACCATTCAAGTTCAAGCTAAGATTGGTGATCAGATATTAACTATCAAAGATGTCAAAGCTAATTTAGAGAAAGCTAAAGTTGATTTAGAAAAAAAGAAAAAAGAATTGGAAGATTATACAAATGAACTTAGTGACAAAAAGCAAGTTCTTCTTTCTACTAAAAAAGAAAAAAGTGGGCTACTTACTGCCACAAAGAGCACAGAAGCAAACTACCAAAAAATACTTAAAGATAAGTTAGCACTAAAAGAGGCTTTAGATAAAGAAATAAACTCTTTTGAATCACAATTAAAAATCGCCATCGATCCGAAAAGTTTTCCGCCAGCTGGCAAAGGTGTACTTGTTTGGCCTTTAAATGATATTTTTATAACACAAAATTTTGGTAAAACTTCTGATTCTGGCCGGTTATATGTGAGTGGTACCCACAACGGAACGGATTTTAGAGCAAGCATTGGAACCAAGGTCTTATCAGCTAGTAATGGAGTCGTAGAAGGAGTAGGTGACACTGATGCTGTTTGCCCAGGTGCCTCTTTTGGTAAATGGGTCTTTATTCGTTATGACAACGGCCTTGCTAGTACATATGGACACCTCTCAGTTATCTCAGCCAAAATTGGCCAAAGAGTAAAAACTGGCGATGTGATAGGATATTCTGGTAATACCGGTTACTCTACTGGTCCTCATTTACACATGAGTGTCTATGCCGGACAAGGTGTAAAGATATCAACCTTAAAGAGTGCGGTTTGCAAAGGAACATACACCATACCAATGGCTGATCCTAAGGCTTATCTTGACCCGTTGGTGTATCTTTAATTTTTTAAATAAATAAGGTATACTTACTAGTAGAAAAAGATATGACAAACTATAAAAATAAACAAGGGGGGTTAATAAAAATGATCATAATTATTGTGATAGCCATCATTGTCCTTAGTTGGTATGGCGTAGACATCAAAGAGTTTCTCACATCACCTCAAGTACAAAAAAACTTTGGTTATATCAGTGATTTCATTAAAGACGTCTGGGCAGACTACTTATCTGAGCCAGCTCAAAAGATCTGGGGTATATGGATTGAACACGTCTGGAAACCACTTACTGCCTAAATTTAATTTTAATTATTTTATGTCTGACTTTTTTCAAGTCTTTGGTTTAATGGAAATAATTTTTATAACAATACTCGTCGGTCTCTTTGTTTGGCCTTTTTTTGCTTAACCTAGAGGGGAGTGCTCTTTTACTATATGGATTAAGACTTATATATAGATATATAAGGGAAAAGATATATTGTGCGACATGGTATCTATTTCAATACCCCTATTCCCTCAACTATTAAAATAGCCGGAATTCTTTTAAGGAATCTTCCGGCTATTTTAATTATATTATTAATTAGCTAATTATTTATCCCAACACTTTTGAGACGCACTCCAGGGTTTGGTTCCCTCCTTATCATATAGGTACTTAGCATAAGCCAAGTTACCATCTACAGTAGTAAGATCAAAACCTAAATCTCCAGCCTTCTGCCCATGATAGTATTCATTCACCTGTAGAAGACCCACATCGGATTTGTTTACCACCCCCCGCAGAACCTGACCGGTCTTCTTATCAATATGTCTAAAAGTAGACTCGCATCTAGCAATTTCTGCTAAAATAGGTGTCTCAATAAAATACTCTCTAACATATGCCTCTAAGGTAATAGGATTCTCTACCGCAGTTTTACTTTGAGTGCTATCACTGTTAGTAACATCCTGAGCCACAGCCACACTGGCCGGACCATATAGGGATGATACCAATAGAGCAATAGCAGTTGTAAGTTCAATCATATTTTATTTATTTTGAATTAAAAAATCAGAGCCGATCTCTGATTCATATATACTAGCACCTTTTGTTTTTCTTGTCAAGGATTTAACACACAAAATTGACCCCGTCAAACAGCAAAAAACGGCTCTATTGAGCCGTTTTTTCTCTTGACAAGACCCATAAAAAATTGACTATAAATCAACCCCTATGGCGTAATATAAAAAATTCTAACAGGTCACTGAAAAATCCGTAAATTCTGGCAAAAGTTTCTTGTTATATAGCAATCTAGAGAGAGCTTCGGCCGCTACTTTGGCCCCATTAAGAGCATTATGAGGGTGAGGTTCAGCCGGAATACCAACATATCGCATAATTTTGTCACTATTTAAATCTGAATGACCGTGAGCAATAGGCGCCTCAATCCCCTTCAGTTTCATATGGGTAAAGCAGACAGAGTGTTGATCAATAGTTCTAAAAGCAAAGGGCCAATCAAGATGATACCTATCCGCTGCCCGGTGAATAAAATCACGGTCAAAAGAAGGATTCTGCCCGGCAAAAGTTTGTTCCTTTACACTTTTAGTCCATTCAATAAAATGTTTGACTAGCTCTTCATCAGTTTGTTTACTCTTGTCCCAAACCTGCTCTAAGGTAAAACCATTTACCGCCAAAGCTTCGTCCATAACATGTGCACCATCAAAGGCCCGACAGTCTTCATAGAACTGATTAGTAGGATTATCAAAATCAATAGCACCAATAGAAAGCAGAGAGTGCTTTACTTCATCTATACCTGTGGCTTCTACATCTAAAATTATCATGCTGATATTATAACATAAAGAATATCTGCCAATCTATTTTAAATTTGGACAATTTGAGGCAGGAGTATAGCCGGCCTTTTGAGCTTCTTCATAGGAAGAGAACCAGATTTTATTTTTTTCGGCAATTTGTGAGGCACCAGCACACCAAGGGAAATGATACTTTTGGCCACTCTTTGAAGCCACCAAAAGTCCCTTGGCGTTTTCTCCGTTTATCATAGCAGCTGCAGATACAGCAGTAGATGATGAAGAAGTATTTAAACCCCAATCAGCCTTTTTTATTTCCACTTCTCCCCTACTCTTTTCTAAAGCCGAAAGCTGACCCAGACCAAAACCAGCCAGACCAATCAAAACAATAGTCAAAACTATAAAAACATCTTCTTTGATATTAACACCATCTTTAGCTCTGGAAATTAGAGGAATAACCTTATTTTCCCAATAAGACTTGGCTTTGTAGCAGATTTTATCCTTAAAATTCACTATGGGGTTGATTTTTTTAAGGACTTCAGGTATACTCATTGGACTAATTATAACAGAGTTTTAATATTAATTAAACGCCATGGCACATAAAAAAGCAGCTGGTACAACAAAAAACGGTAGAGATTCCAATCCAAGATACTTGGGGGTAAAGCTAACAGACGGTGATACCGCTATGGTTGGCTCTATTATTGTCCGTCAAAAAGGTAATGAAGTCATCGCTGGTAAAAATACTTCTACTGGTAAGGACTACACCATATTCGCCACTAAAGAAGGTAAGGTAAAATTTGGTAGCAAGAAGAAAATGGCTTTTGATTCTAAAGTCCGAGTCCATAAAATTGTTTCCGTCATCTAAATAAATTAAAAAAGCTAGTATTTCTCATGAAGATAATACTGGCTTTTTTAATTTATTACTCAGCTTTGATAGTTAGTTTAAAAGAGACTTCCCTATCACCCACTTTTACAATAATAGCGTGCTCCCCTACTTCTTTGATAGGTTTTTCTAGGATCACATGATCAGCAGAAAGATGAATATTTTTTTGCTTTCTAACAGCCTCAGTTATTTCATTTTTATGTATTCCCGCAAAAAGATGACCCTTATCATTTACCTTCCCTTTCATCTCAACTACAATACCTTTTATTTCGGCTAATACTTTTTGTAATTCAGCCTCTGTTTTAGCCACATCATTCATATCAGCGCTACGCTTTACCTCAATCATCTTTACGTTGCCAGTAGTAGCTGGGAGAGCCATTTTGCCCGGTATAAGCATATTCAAAGCGTGACCATCAGCCACATCCTTTATCTCATACTTCTTTCCAATTTTCTTGACATCTTTAAGTAATATTACTTTCATGCAATTTTTTAATTAATTATTAATAATTTCTTACCTTTAAAATATAGCCTATAAAGTAGTAATTATATAGACTTGACAAGTAAATAAATAGGTGCTATACTTGTATAGAACTAAAAACCTATCTGAAAAAGCACATATAAAAGGAGCTTTAATTGAAAAAGAAATTAGCGGTTTCCGGTGTGGTGATTGGTGCCTCGGCCTATCTTTTCATGGTTATCTCAACGATCATGGGAACTGGTGAGGGCGCCTCATTTACCACCTTTGCCTTATGGTCAGCTCTCGCTTGGATTGCTGGCTTCACAATGATGAAGCAAGGTGCCAATCCCGGGGTTCCCATGATGTACGGCTTTGGTGCCGCTTCAACCGCTCTTGCTCTTCTCTGTAAGGGCAAGGTGACGTGGTCAGGACTTGATACTATCACAACTGTAATGGTTGCTATATGTATCATCCTCTGGCTAACAAGCGGTCCGAGGCGTGCGATGATAATGTCAATTGTTGCTGGTGTGGTGGGCGGAATCCCGTTTATCATAATGACGTGGAAAAGTCCCGCGGCCAGCCCATTTATCCCGAGTTCTGGTTTTCTTCTGGCTAATCTACTTTTTTTCCTCTCAGGGAAAAAATGGACGCTTGAAGACCGCCTTTACGGAGGAGTGAACGTGATTGTCACGTCATTACTGGTTATTCCTTGGTTAATATACTTTTTCAACAACTAGCATCATGTATGAGCTGAATACTCATACCAATCCCCGCACTTACACTGCGGGGATTCGTTTTTTACATTATTTCAACAACTCCAGTGCTTTATCCATCTGTGGATCTTTCTCAGCCTTAATATCGGCTTCAGTGATTTTTACTTCATAATCCGGAGTTAAACCACCTTCAGAAATGCTTTTACCATTTGGTGTTAACCACTTGGCCACAGTAACCTTCAAAGAAGTATCTTCAGTCACTTTTACTAATTCCTGAACGGAGCCTTTACCATAAGTCTTCATGCCAACTAATTTAGCGATATTATATTCTTGAAGCGCACCAGCTAAAATTTCTGAAGCTGAAGCAGAACCTCCGTCAACCAATATAATCATTTTTAAATTTTCATTAAAAATATTATAACCCTTGCTACGATATACAACTTCTTCTTTACTGGTTCCAAATTCCTCGCGCACCACGGGCTTACCTCCTGGTAAAAACCAGCTAGCCATATTCACAGCCGCATCCAGATATCCACCGGGATTACCACGTAGATCCAAAATCAGCTTATTTTTTTTAGAAGCGACAAACTCTTTCAAGGCAATATTGAATTGTGGCTGGGCTTGAGCATAAAAATTGTAAAGACCAATAACAAATACATCTCCTTTTGTTTCAGTTTTTGTGGTTGGAATATCAATCACCGCCCTTGTAATTTCAAAACTGATTGGTTTAGTATCACCATTTCTTAAAACTGTAATCTTTACCACAGTTCCTTTTGACCCACGAATTAATTTGACCGCTTTGTCAGTTGATAAGTCCACAGCTGTCTGACCATCAATAGTGATTATTTTATCACCAGTTTTTATACCAGCTTTCTCAGCCGGTGAACCCTTAAGAGGAGAAATTACAGATAATACACCGTCTTTTATTCCAATTTCCATACCCACCCCCTCAAAATTACCACTTATATTTTCAGTGAAATCCTTATTATCCTCTGGTGGCATAAAAACAGTGTAAGGGTCACCAAGGGATGATGTCATACCCTGTATTGCCCCCCAAACTCTATCCTGAGAAGTAATCACGGTGGTAGAGGCTAGTTTCTTTGTAGCCACATACTTATCATTTAAAAGATTCCAAGTTTTCCAAAAAGGCTCCATATCGATAGTTTCATCTCCACTAATCGGTCCAGTATTATTAATAATATTCAAATTAGTTTCCTGGAAAGACCGTAACACTGGTTGATTTTTACCCAAGACATAACCAAAGGCAAAGGATAAACAGATAAATAAAACTAGTAGGATTGTTAAACTAAATTTCTTAAAAAAATTAGACATGAAAGTATTATAGTATAGAAAAATGTAATATGCTATAATTTAAGCAAATTTTAATAATTAATTAGTTAAGATCATGT